>NZ_AEEA01000050.1 GCF_000297095.1 Treponema primitia ZAS-1
TAACGCATTTTCAAATTCGGTCATCAATACTGAATTAGAAATACTGCTGATTAATTCCTTTGTTTCTGCATTAATAGGTTTATTTTCAAGTTCCGTAAGAATGTTGTGGATAAGTCCCGGCTGTTCCTGTCTCAGCGCTTCCCGTAGTTTTGCGAACAGGGGAAGATATCGGGAAATATCGGAACCGGTGTCAGCGGCGGCGCCGGAATTCAATGCCGCCCCTATCTGTTCCGCCAGTTTTTTTAACTCCCGGTAAAAATGGGGGAGCTCCTTTTCGATAAGAGGGATATCCCCAGCCCTTCCCGCAGCCTCCAGTTCTTCCGCTTTTTTTGAAACGGCGGCGGCGCCTATGGTAGCGGCGGCGCTTTTGAGGGCGTGCACGTTGGTGGTAAAAAGGGAAAGCTCCTGTGCATTGGGAACCTGTTCCAGTAAAGGCAGGCGTTCCCAAGCATCCTTACGGAATGTTGTCAGTACCTTCCTGTAGGCCGCCTCATTGCCGCCGGTCATGGTCAGGCCCTTGGCGGTATCCACCCCGTCAATGTGTATATCCGTGGTTTCCGTTATCCTTTTCGGGGCGGTTCCCGGCGCCGGTTTTACCCGCTTTTCAGGGGGTATCCACTTGTCCATCATCCCGTCAAGTTTGGATATTTCAATGGGTTTGGAAAGGTAGTCGTTAAAGCCCTTTGATAAAAACATTTCCTTCATCCCGGTCACCGCGTTTGCGGTGAGGGCTATGATTGGAACATTTTTCGTATGTTCCGGCTGTTCGTCTTCCCAGGCGCGTATGGCCGCGGTGGCTTCAATGCCGTCCATTTCCGGCATCATATGATCCATAAACACTATGTCATACCGGTTTCTTTTTATCAGTTCTACTGCCTCCCTTCCGCCGGTGGCGGTAGTAATATCCGTCTGATATAAACTCAGGAGACCCTTGGCAACATTCAGGTTGGTAACAATATCATCAACGATGAGGAGGCGGGCATCCGGGGCGATAAACCGTAAATTGGTTTCCTTATGATACGGGGTATCCGTCTTTTCGTTAATTACATTGGCGATGGACAGGGTATAGGCGGGCATGGTGATAATGGGGATATTTTTGAAGGAGACAATTTCCTCCTGATTTGCCAGGAGTACCAGCTTTGTGGGCAGGGATAACTCCTGTATAACGGATAGGGCCGCTTCTACCGCTGGGGCGCATACAAAGGCAAAGGCATACTGTTTCTCCCCAGGGTGTGAACACGCCCTAAGTTCCTGAATGATCCCATCCGCATTTCTCACGGCCGTTACCGGTACTCCCAGATTTTTCATCGAACGGACAAGGGATTCGGCGTATTCCTTCCGGCTTTCATAGAGCAATACCGTTTTTGTTTCGGAGTTTTCAATAGATGCCAGGGACTCCTGGTCCCAGAAACGCTGTGGGATGGACGCAGTAAAGATACTACCCGCTCCGTATGCGCTGTTCACGGTAATATCCCCGCCCATGAGGCGGCAGAGCTTGCGGCTTATGGCAAGCCCGAGACCCGTTCCTTCAACGCCCTGGTTTTTGTGGGTGTCAAGCTGCTGGAATTCACCGAATAATTTACCCATGTCCTCTTGTTTAATACCAATACCGGTGTCGGCCACCGAAATGGTCAGCACGATCCGGTCTTCGTGGGTTTCGCCGGTGATGGTAAGGATGATACGGCCCTCCCGGGTATATTTGACCGCATTGGTGAGAAGGTTTATCAGTACCTGCCGGAAGCGTACTTCATCGCCTATCAGGCGGTTTGGAAGTTTACCGTCAATATCCACGGTGAACAGTATTGGTTTTTCGTTCAACCTGGTACGGATAATACTGATCACATCGTTAATCACCGAACTGAGTTGATAATCGGCCTCCACAAGGTCCAACTTACCCGATTCGATTTTAGAGAAGTCCAGGATATCGTTGATGATGGAAAGCAGGTTTGCCCCCGCCTGTTTGATACTCCGGGCATCCTCGTATACATCCTGGGGAATATCCTTCCGCAGGATCAGTTCGGTCATCCCCAGGATGGCATTCATGGGGGTCCGTATCTCATGGCTGGTATTGGCAAGGAATACGGTCTTTGCCATGGCCGCCCGTTCGGCTTCCAGCTTCGCCTTTACCAGGGGGGTAATATCGCTGGCATTGAAGAACAGCCCCGGGGTATCCCCCAGGAGTTTGTCTGCGATGATCTTGAGGTGCTGTTCTTCCCCATTGAATGGCAGTTTTATGGTTCCTTCATAAAACCCCTGGGAGGTGATGATTTCATGGACTATAAGTTTTAATTCCCTGGTTTTGAACAGATCCATCACGGGCTGCCCCACTGCCAGTTTACGGTCCTCAATGTTGGCAAGAGCCGCCAGGGGTTTGCTGATATGGGTAACCTGGTTGAGTTCGTCCACCAGGGCGATATAATCCGGGGTGGTTTCCAGCAGGGTTTGAAAAGCGTCCTGATCCTTGACCGATTCCTTATTATAATCGGCGGCGAATTTGGTAATAAAATAAATACAGACGGAACTAAAGGACAACTGAACCCATTTGGCCATCATTTCGCTTAAGGTTACATTGTTCCGCAGTGGGTTCATTATCATGGGAATGCGGAGGAGGATCAAAACCAGGTTTGATAAATTTGAGATGAGGATATACCGGAGAAATTTTGGGGGATTAAAGTACATGGCGCCTATACAGCAGATGGCCATGGAGCAAGTGAAAAGATAGACGAAACTTTTCATGGAGAAGGAAGCGGCAATGTACACGATGTAAATGAACAGGGGAACGGTGAACGCCGGATTCATGAAACGCCGTATTGCCCGGAAGAAAAGGATCACGGCAATTGAAACCGCGCAGCCTACCCCCACGATGATCCCTTCCCTGAGCCTGCCGCCTGAGACAGCGGTATAGATTCTGAAAATCGCGAAACTTGAGATACACAAAATGGCTATGGTATTTGCCAGATGATAATAGGGACTGTCCGCATCATTAACGGCGCCTATGGGGTTATGCATCAAAGGGAGCCCTCCTTTCGTAGCGAAGCCCCTTGGGTGTTACCATTCTAATCGCATGGGGGGCCACTTCCATGGTAATATTTGTATCAACAAGCATTTCACCGTCTAGTTGAATCAACAGGGGTTTTCCTGAGCGAATGGAAACTTTCTTTGCCCGTTTAAGCAAAACGTGATCCATGCGCCTTTTCCCGTGTAAATAGCGCTGTATACTCCGCAGCAGGGTAAGGGTACTCTGGCTTTTATAAAGCTGCGCATCCAGGTACCCGTCGTCGGGCACGGCGGTAGGTACGGGGCACATATCCCCGCCGTAACAGGGGCCGTTAGCGATATTGATGGTGGCGTAATTTCCGCTGTAATCTTCGCCGTCTATGGTAATGTCATAGTGCTGAAAGATAAGTTTCTGATCAAAGAGGGAAATAAAGCCGGCCAGAAAAACCAGAAAGGTATATATAAAGGGAAATTTATTACTGTATTTGAAGTATTTTTTTTCCAGGACCTTCATTCTGATTACCGCCGTGGATTCCATCCCTACGGTACTGACGTTAATGGCATAATTATTCCCATAATAAATCAGGTCCGTAGGGATGATATTAGTTTCGTCTATCAGGGCGTCGATGTTTCTGAACAAGTGGTGTTTTCCCTCCCCAAAGGCGCGTATATAGTCGTTGGTTTTTCCATAGGGTACGGAAACCAGTTCGGCGTTGGGAAATCCCACGGCGCCGTTTATACAATCAAATAAAATACCGTCCCCCCCCAGGGCGTAGATGCGGACCGTTTCCGACGTTTCGACTTTTGCCATCTGTTGGTGGATCATTCCCACGGCATCCCGGGGAAACCGGGAGATATGGATAAAACAATCCCCGCCGCCACCCATACCATTGGCGCCGCCATCCATACCCCTGGCGCTGTTTCGGGATGCAAAGCAACGCTTTATCTCCAGAAGCACGGCGTCAAAATCTCCCTGGTCCAGGAAAGAACGGGGGTTGATAACAAATAGGTGACGCATCGCTATAACCTTCCTTTATTTTGGCGGATTACCGTCAGCTTTTCGATTGCTTCCTGTTTTAAGGCTTCTGCGAGTTCTTTAAACAGGAGGAGACAGGAGGCGGAAATTGCTCCGGCCTCGGAGCTTTCTTTTTTTTCCGCCTGCTTTTCAGGGTTCAATATGTGGGCTATAAGGTTCGGAGTTGTCGCCATCAGGGCCTTTGCTGATCCGTTTCTTTTATTCATGGAATACCGCCATCCTCTCGTATACCGAACCGCCGGGGGTAGCGATTTTTACTGCCTGGGGGATAATTTTGGCCGTGATGTTCGTATCCAGGAATATCTCGCCGTCCAATTGCAATACCAGCGGTTCCTCTGACCGGACAGTAACTTCGACCGCCCTTTTGTATGTGATGTATGAAGGAAATTTCCGGTATTTTCCGTATAGATAACCGGTGCCTACCCGTATGACATTCAGGCTGTTGGTACTGTTGAAAAGCAGCACATCAAGCAACCCGTCATCCGGCATAGCGGCGATGGCGGCTTTTTTGTCACCCCCATAACAGGGACCATTTGCAATGTTGATTGTCGTGTAATTTCCGCTGAATTCTTCACCGTCAATAGTAATCGTGTATTTTTGCTTGATGATACTTGGGGTAAACGCCGAGATGACCCCTGCCCAAAAAAATGTGAAATCATATAGAGCTTTGCGTATGGGGAGAGAAAATTTTGTCAGGTATGGTGTATACAAGGCATGTAATTCCGCAGCCTTGTGAACCGCATAGGCTTCCATGCCGATGGTACAGGTATTTAGGGCGTAATTGTTCCCGCAGAATATCACATCCGTGGGAATGACCGGCGACACTGCCTGTTTTTTAATGTCCCTGAACAGGGCTTCCTTCCCTTCGCCAAAGGCGCGGACAAAATCGTTGCTGTTTCCGTAAGGAATTGCAGCAAGTTCCGCATTTTCCAGCCCGATAACGCCATTCAGGCAGTCAAACAGAATGCCGTCTCCGCCAACGGCATATATACGGATTGTTTTTTTCTCTCCCGCTTCCCCGGCGAATCTTCTGATTTCGCCGATGGCGTCTCTCGGGAAACGCGAGACAAAGAAAGCGTAATCCCACATACCCAGCTCGGCAAAACAGTTTTCGATATCGAGCATAACAGCATCCATATCAGTCCGGCGTCCAAAAGAAACCGGGTTTATAATGAACAAATGCCTCATATTCAGAAAATCATTCACTGCTCTGTTCATTCCGATAATATCCTTTGAACAGCCCTGATTGCATCCTCAAAGTCGCTCATTAAAACCGCGTTGGAAACCGCAGCAAGACTATCCCGGATTTTTCCGTCAAGCGCCGCCGCCTCCAGTTCCGCAAGGAGCCGGTGCACGGTCCCTATCTCTTCCTGTTTTAGTGATTCTGCGAGTTCTGTAAACAGGGGCAGGTATTCGGCGGCCTTTCCCGCAGTGCCACTATCTTGATTCTGCAGGGCGCCGTCATCCAGGACCTGACCTATACCATCCGCCAGATTTTGGAGGTCCCGGTAAAATCCCGATAGCAGCTCTGTGATACGCGCCAGGTCCCCCGCCTTTCCCGCAGCCTCCAGTTCTTCCGCTTCCTGGGATACGGCGGCGGCCCCGATGGTTCCGGCGGCGCTTTTGAGGGCATGAACGTTGGTGGTAAACAGGGAAAGTTCAGACCCCGTGGGAACCCGTTCCATTAAGGCCAGCCGTTCCAGGGCGTCATTGCGGAATGAGCTCAGCACTTTACGGTAAGAGGTTTCGCTGCCGCCGGTCAGGGCTAAGCCCCGGGCGGTATCCACTCCGTTAATTTTTATATCCGTGTTTTCTACCGGAATGATGCTCGGCGCCGCAGTTTCCGGATCCGGCTTTACCTTCTTTTCAGGGGAAATCCATTCAGCCATCATTCGGTCCAGTTTAGAAATTTCTATGGGCTTGGAAAGGTAATCGTTAAAGCCCTTTGCCAGAAACATTTCCTTCATCCCGGTTACCGCGTTTGCGGTCAGGGCTATGATGGGAAGGGTCTGAAAATAGGACTCCCCCAATGGGGAATCCAGGGACCGGATGAGCTCGGTGGTTTCAATGCCGTCCATTTCGGGCATCATGTGGTCCATAAATACTATGTCGTAGCGGTTTTTCTTTATTAGTTCTATGGCTTCCCTGCCGCTTGCGGCCGTGGTGACATCGGTCTGATATAAACTTAAGAGACCCTTAGCTACGTTCAGGTTAGTGACAATATCGTCAACGATGAGGAGTCGGGCGCCGGGAGCAGTAAAACGCCCTGTTTTCGGTTCCGCACTTTTTACCATTTCCATAGGTTCGTTGTCCCGCACCATCTGGGATAAGGTTGCGGTAAAAACACTGCCCTCTCCGTATACGCTGCTCACTGTGATATCTCCTCCCATGAGGCGGCAGAGATTGCGACTTATGGCAAGCCCCAGGCCGGTTCCTTCAATACTCCGGTTCCGGTGGGTATCAAGCTGCTGGAATTGGCCGAACAGTTTACCCATATCTTCCTGTTTAATGCCGATACCGGTGTCGGTGACCCTTATGGTCAGGACAAGCCGGTCTTCCCGGGGCGTGCCGGTAATGGCAAGAACGATGCTTCCCTCCAGGGTGTATTTGACCGCATTGGAAAGGAGGTTCATCAGTACCTGCCTGACCCGTGTTTCGTCACCGGTCAGGCTGTCGGGGAGTTTAGGGTCAATATCCACGGCGAAGCTTATGGGTTTTTCATTCAGCCGGGTGCGGATTATGCTGACCACATCGTTTATCACCGAACTCAGATAATAATTGACCTCTATAATATCCAGTTTACCCGATTCAATTTTTGAAAAGTCCAGTATGTCGTTGATAATAAGCAGAAGATTATGGCCCGCCTGTTTTATATCGGTGATATATTCGCTTACCCGAGGCGTTATTTCTTCCCTAAGGACAAGCTCGCTGATGCCGACAATGGCGTTCATGGGGGTTCGTATCTCGTGGCTCATATTTGCCAGAAATTCGCTTTTGTATTTGTTGGCCTGTTCAGCATTTTCTTTGGCCTCTTCCAGCTCCTTTACCATGGCGATCCGCTCCGCAGTATGGCTGATTCTGACAATGAGCAGGACAATTCCGGCCAGGAGGGAAGAAAAAACAAGGGCCAGTAAAATGCGTACCGGCCAATATTCAATGTATGCCAGTTTTTTTTCTATCTGCAAACTTACGGCGTTATCGGAAACCCCGGCGTTTTTTGAGCCGGAGGATCGAACCGTAAAGGTATAGCTGCCCCCTGCAAGATTGGTATACGAAATCTTGCTTGCTGCGGAATCGGCAATATATTCCTGTTTATCCTGACCTGCAAGCTGGTAGGAAAGGTTTGTTCGTTCATGAAGCCCGTAGGAAAGGAGCGCGATGTTAAAGGTAATGCGGCTTGTTGTTTTGGGAACAACCAGAGTTTTGGAAAAGTCATAATAGACGCGGTTATCGACTTCGACGGAAGTGATCGCCGCTTTGGGCAGATGCTGCCATATCTCCTGCTCCAGGGAGATGGCGCTGAATCCGTTGATACAGCAAAAGTAGAGGTATCCACTCTGATCATCAATATGGTTCCATGCATTCGCGTTAAGAGAACCGGAAAGGCCGTTTTGTATGCCCAATTCCCGTTTCAAAAACGAAGGGGAATTTTCCCGGAGCAAAGCAGCATCGGCTTCGTAAAGGGTATTGGCTGTGGTCAGCCAGAGTTTCCCTTTATACGGCAGGATGTCAAAAATACTATAAGCGGGGAAAACATCAAGTACCTTCACGGCCTTATCCTTGATATAACAGAGGCCGTTCCCGGTGCTTATCCAGATACCTCCTTCATCATCTCCCGCCATACGCAGTATTACATCGCCGGAGAGACCGTTTTCCGCATTGATGCTTTCAATGCCCCTGCTGCTGAAGGCGTAGATGCCGTTACCGTCCGTACCGGCATACAGAACTGGCGTATCTCCCTTTTCATCATAATACAGGGAAAGTACCATTACATCCGGCATGGTGAAAGTCGCCTGGCCGCCGAAAATTTCCCGGGGGCTTATAAGGGAACCCTGTTTCAAAAAGAAAAGGCCGTTGGCGGTTCCCACCGCATAAATTCCGCCGGGTAGTTCCAAGACCAGCCTGATCCGTTCCGCCGCCAGGTAATTACTCCACACACCGGTTCCCGGGTTATAGTGAATAATCCCGTATTTTGCATAGGTACTGATCAGGATATCGCCCCTGCGGTCCTGATAAATTGACCGGACACGGATATTCCGCAGCGCCCGGGTAAGTTCATTTTCTATCAGTACACCTTCAGTGTCGCTTATGATAAGGCCTGTGTCGCCGGCCAGATACCAGCGGTTTTCCGCACGCAAAACCGAATTGTACGTCATATCCGGAAGCCCCAGAAGGAGGTCCTCCCGGGTAAAGGGGCTTTCCGCAAGAAGTATAACCCCTCCCCCGTTAGACGAAGTAAGCCAATAATTTTTTTCATAATCCTCGGTTATGCCGGTAAAAAATCCGGCCGCCCCAAGGCCCTCAAGGGGATGAAAATCCAGGGTGGCGTCAAAAAAACCCAAACCCGTATCCGCAGTAATCCAGATACGGTCCTCCTGGTCTTTATATATGCTGTTTGCCATGGAACAACTTATCTGCTTTTCGGTATAGGAGACAGATTCTCCGTCAAAGGATGCGAACAGTACCGTTGAACCCTGGGTACCCAAAATAATATGTTCACTGTCAAGGGCAAGCACCGCTTTGATGGGTATGCCGGGATCAAAAAGGATCGTTTTTTGTGTTGTGGTATATATAACCAGTTTGCCCGAATTCAGCACGCCGTAAATGTTGCCGTTATTGTCCAGGGAAAGGGAGACAACCGTGGCCGACTGGTTGAGGTCTAGGGGGATAATCCTGACTTCCCGGTCTTTGTTGATGGAGAAGATGCCCCCGGCGGAACCGAAATAGACGGTCCCCGATTGATCCGCGGCGATGGAACGGATCATGCCGGAAGGAAGACCCCGGCTGCGGTCAAAAACCTCGAAGCTTTCCCCATTGTAGGCTACCACGCCGCTTTCGTTGGTCCCAATCCAAAGGGTCCCATCGGGACCTTCCAAAAGCGAGCGGACACTGGAACCGGGAAAGTTGTCCTGGCTCATGGCGTTAAAGGTTTTAAAAGCACTGCCGTCGTACCGTATAAGGCCCTGGTAACTGCCAAACCACATATAGCCATCACTGGTCTGCAAAACTGCATTTGCCTCGTCCGAGGGGAAGCCGTTGGTACTCCGGTAAACTTTCTGAACCCGGTTTGACAGAAAAAGCCGGGCTTCCCGGTCGCTTCCTCCTGTTTCCTCCGCCGCGAAACAGGGGAACCCGGGAACCAGCGCCGCAAAGGCCCACAGGGCAAGGAAAAAAGTTCCATTACAAAAAACAGTTAGTCGTTTCATCTTTCAATAACCTTCCTTTTATTAAGGCAGCATCCCTTTAACAGCCTTGATTGCATCTTCAAATTCGGTCATCAATACCGCATTGGAAACACAGCTTATAATTTTCTTTGTCCCAGGGTCAAAAGATTTTTGTTCCAGCTCCCCAAGGATACGCTGGACGGTCCCGATATCTTCCTGCTCCAGGGCTTTCGCAAGTTCCGTAAACAGGGGAACACATAAACCGGCAGATCCGGCGTTTCCGGAGGACCCTGTGCCGCCTTCCGCCCCGTCCGGCATTCCTTCATTCAAGGCCGCTTCTATCTGCTCCGCCAGGTCCTGGAGGTCCCGGTGGAAAATCGGAAGCTTTTCCGTGACAAGCGCCAGATCCCCCGTCTTTCCCGCCGCCTCCAGTTCCGCCGCGGCCTTTGACACGGCGCCGGCCCCGATGGTAGCGGCGGCGCTCTTGAGGGCATGTACGTTAGTGGTAAACAGGGAAAGGGTTTCCGGATCAGGGGGTGCGGCAAACAGGGGAAGCCGCTCAAGGGCATCTTTGTGGAAGGCGTTTAATACCTTCCGGTATCCGGCTTCGGTTCCGCCGGTCATGGCAAAGCCCCTGACGGTATCCACCCCGTTAATTTTTATATCCGTGGTTTCTGCGATCCTTTCCAGGGTGGTACCTGATCCCGGCTTTACTTTCTTTTCAGGGGGAATCCATTCAGCCATCATCCCGTCAAGTTTGGATATTTCTATTGGCTTAGAAAGATAATCGTTAAAGCCCTTTGCCAGAAACATCTCCTTCATCCCGGTCACCGCATTTGCGGTCAGGGCTATGATTGGAATATGCTTCGCATATTCCTGAGATATTTGCCGGCTGTCTTCCCAGGCACGTATGGCGGCGGTCGTTTCTATGCCGTCCATTTCGGGCATCATGTGATCCATAAATATTATATCGTAACGGTTTTTCTTTATCAGCTCTATTGCTTCTTTGCCGCTTGTCACGGTGGTGATATCGGTCTGATATAAACTCAGGAGGCCCTTGGCTACATTCAGGTTGGTAACAATATCGTCAACGATGAGGAGACGGGCGCTGGGAGCGGTAAACCGTACATCGGTTTTTTTGTGATAGTTGAGTTCTATCTTATCGCTAATCACATTGGCAATGGACAGGGTATAGGCGGGCATGGTGATAGTAGGAATGTTTCTGAAGGAAGCAATTTCCTCCTGATTCGCCAGGAGAACTACCTTTGTGGGCAGTGATAAGTCCTGTATTAGTGATTGGGTCTCTTCTACCGAATTGGCGCTTACAAAAGCAAATGCATAGCTTTTCCCCCCTGTGGGTGAACAGCCCTTAAGTTCCCGGGCAAAAATTTCTTTATCTCCGGCCACCGTTACCGGTACACCCAGATTCTCCATCGAGCGAATAATCGAACCGGCGTACTCCTTCCGGGGCTCATAGAGCAGCGCCGTTTTTGTTTCCGGGTTTTCAACCGCAGCCAGGGGTTCGCTGTCCCGTACCTGCTGGAGTATGGTTGCAGTAAAGATGCTGCCCTCTCCGTATACGCTGCTCACCGTGATATCTCCGCCCATAAGACGGCATAGGTTACGGCTTATGGCGAGTCCCAGGCCGGTTCCTTCAATGCCCTGGTTTTTATGGGTATCAAGCTGCTGGAATTGGCCGAACAGTTTGCCCATATCTTCCTGTTTAATACCGATACCGGTGTCGGAGACCAACATGGTCAGGACAACCCGGTCTTCCCGGGGCGTACCTGAGATGGTAAGAACGATGTGTCCCTCCCGTGTGTATTTTATCGCATTGGAGAGGAGGTTCATCAGCACCTGACGAAGGCGGACTTCATCGCCGATCAGGTGGTTGGGGAGTTTACTGTCAATATCAACGGTAAAGATAATGGGTTTTTCGCTCAGCCGGGTGCGGATAATACTGATCACATCGTTTATCACCGAACCCAGCAGATAGTCCGCCTTCTCAATGTCCAGCCTGCCGGATTCAATTTTTGAAAAGTCCAATATGTCATTAATAATGACCAGGAGATTGTGGCCTGCCTGTTTTATATCCGAGATGTATTCGGTTACCCGGGGAGAGATTTCTTCCCTGAGGGCAAGTTCGCTGATGCCGATAATAGCGTTCATGGGGGTCCGTATCTCATGGCTGGTATTGGCAAGGAAATTTGACTTTGCCGTGGTAGCGGCTTCGGCCCGTTGGCTTTCTTTCCGGAGCTTTGCGGTTAATTCAGAATTTGCCTTGTCTTTGGCAGCCCTGGTGGCTTCTACCGCAACGGTGGTCCCGAAAATTAGTAAATAGGTAACAACTATCCGGGATGCTATATCGGCGGAATAATAAAACTTGGATATACCCGGTACAAACACTTCAATAGATATGACAACCAATACTATTGTGGAATAGATAATACCCGGCTTCAGTCGTTCCAGCATTAAGGTAAGGGGAGGGACCAGATAGACGAATAAAAAATTCATCCCCTGTGCATCGCCGTTCCAGATGAGGAGGGCACAAAATAAACAATAGGCGTTCAGGATAATCATGGCGGGAACAATACGAATAACCCTGGTGCGGGCGGCAATAAATGCGATGATGGCTATCATCGACATAACCACGCAAATAGCGGCGTCCACATAGGAACCTTTGTTACTATTAACAACTATATAATAAATGAGAAAAATGAAACCGAAGATGGAAATAAAATTCATAAGAATATAGCTGATGATATAATCGGACAGTTCTTTCTTATCACCCTTAGGCGCCTTTCCGGAAGTAAGTATGTTCCAAATGATATTTACTATTCCTGTTATCATCCCAGCCCCCGATCCATTTTGTTCAATAATGTGTCCATCTTGCCAATTGCTTCCGCAAACTCGGTCATCAACACCGCGTCGGAAACCGCCGTCAGCACTTCCCGTGTTTTCCTGTCAAACGGCGCCGCTTCCAGCTCCGCAATGATGCGGCGGATAGTTCCGATATCTTCCTGTTCCAGCGCCGCCCTTAGATCCGTAACCAGGGGGAGGTATTGAGTAAAGGCCTCTTTTGAATCAGTTTCAACGAAGGTGTTGGTATTCAGCGCCGTTTCTATATGTTCCGCCAGGTTTTGGAGGTCCCGGGAAAAACCAGGAAGCCGCGCTGCGATAAGGGCCAGGTTCTCGGCCTTGCCTGCTGCTTCAAGTTCCGCAGCAGCTTTTGATACCGCTTCGGCACCGATGGTGGCAGAGGCGCTCTTGAGGGCGTGTACGCTGGTAGTAAAAAGGGAAAGTTCCTGTTCATTGGGCATACGCTCCAGTAAGGGCAGCCGTTCCAAAGCGTCTTTGCGGAATATTGTCAACACCTTCAGGTAGGACGCTTCTGTACCGCCGGTCATGGCGATACCTTTAGTAAGATCCACCCCTATGGCAGTGAGGGGTGAATAATCAACGGTGAGTATAACAGGCGGATTTCCTGCACCACCCTGATCTGTTTTTTCGACATCGGTTTTCGTCGATTCATTTTTATATTTTTTTCCACGGGTAATCCATTTCCCCATAATTTCGTCCAGCTTTGTAAGTTCTATGGGTTTTGAGAGATAATCGTTAAACCCTTTGGATAAAAACATCTCTTTCATGCCGGAAACCGCATTTGCGGTCAGGGCGATGATTGGAATATGCGAAGTATGTTCCAATATTTGCTGTTTGGCTTCCCAGGCACGTATGATAGCGGTCGTTTCAATGCCGTCCATCCCCGGCATCATGTGATCCATAAAAATAATGTCGTAGGAATGCTTCCCCACGAGTTTGAGCGCTTCCTCACCGGAACTGCAGCAGTCAACCTTTACCTGGTAGGGCGCCAAAAGACCTTCCGCCACGATAAGGTTGGTGGAAACATCATCTACCAACAGTATCCGTGCTTCTGGGGCGGTAAATCTGATGCTTACTTTTTTATACTGAACCCCGCCGGAGCTGTCTATTTCGCCGTTGAGCAGCCGGGCAATGGTGAGGGGATGCAGGGGCATAATAATAGTTTTTATGTCCGGTTTTGAAACTCCCTCATCCTGATCCGCCAATAATACCAGAACAGGTTTTACGGGTATACCCGTATCCTGTATCAGGTTTTGTAATTCCCCAAATAAGGGTGACCTTGCCATCGCATATTGATAGACCTGATTTTCCAGGGAGGCGGATAATTCCTCCCGGCTCTCCGCCAGGGTGCAGGGTACGCCCAGAGTTTCTACCGAATAGACAATAGATTCCGCATATTCTTTAACGGTTTCGTAGGCCAGTACATGCTTCGTTTTCGCTTCTTTCACTTCTGCGAAGGGCTCGCTGTTCACCACCCTTTGGGGTAAAACCGCAGTAAATACCGTACCCTTACCATAGGTCGATGTAACCGTAATATCCCCGCCCAAGAGGCGGCAGAGGTTCCGGGCTATGGCAAGCCCCAGGCCGGTTCCCTCAATACCCTGATTCGCCCTTTGATCGAACCGGTTAAAATCGCCGAAGAGCTTACCCATGTCCTCTTCTTTTATACCAATCCCCGTATCGGCAATTTCAAAGCTAAGGAGCATGGTGTCCCCATCGGCGGCATTACTGGTAGTATTACTATTTGTAATAGTCAGGGTAATATAGCCTTTATGGGTATACTTAACCGCATTGCTCAGCAGGTTCAGCAGTATCTGGCGTATTCTGGATTCATCGCCGTTGAAGGAGGCAGGCAGGGATCCGTCAATTTTTGTCAGTAAGACTACAGGTTTTTCTGTAAGCCGTGTGCGGATAATGCTGATGCAGTCGTTTATCAGGGAGGCGAACATATATTCGGTGGAAATGATATCTATCTTGCCGGATTCAATTTTTGAAAAATCCAGAATATCATTGATGATGGAAAGGAGGTTTTCTCCCGCTTGCCTGATGCCCCCTAAATAGTCCGTTGTTTTTTGTGAATTTTCTTCCCGTAAAGCAAGTTCGCTGATACCGATGATGGCGTTCATGGGGGTACGGATCTCATGGCTCATCCGGGCCAGAAAAGAAGATTTACTTTTATTTTCTTCATCGGATTGTATTTTTGCCCGGGTGATCCGTAAAAGAATAAAGCTTAACGAAAAAGCCAGGGTGATCCCCAGCGCCGAAAGGACCGCTATGGTGTAATAAAGATCACGGTAGAACCGGACGTAGGGGGTAATGAGCCCCACATGCCAGCCGTTGAATATTTTCCTGAAAAAAACAATTACCTCGGAGCCGTCCGTATCCCTGATCCGTTGGGCGCTTATGTTCTCCTTCCTTCTGAGCATCCGGGAAATTTCCTGATAATCGGAGCCCAATTCCTGCAGTTGGATTCCATGGTACTCGTCTTCGGATCCCCTCAGGAGAGGACTTTGGATATGGGGCTTTGTTATCAAAATCATATTCTGGCTGACTATCATGCCGTAGCCTCCGGGGGCCAGATGCATGGACTTTATATAGTCCTGAATCCAGGATATATCCACATCCACCGAAAGAATCCCATGCATATTTCCCTGAGGGCCGTCAATATTTCTTACTACCGAAATAATGGTGTTCCCGTTGGCCCAGTCCTCGTAGGGGGCGGTGTAAGAGGTCTTTGTCCCGCTCCGTACCGCCGTCTGATACCAGGGCCGCCGCTGGGGTATATAGGTCTCATCAGGATTAATGCCCATGCTGTCAATCAATTCTCCCCGGATATACCCGTAGATTCCATAAATTTTTAAAAGTCCCCCTTCGCGCTGACGCATCCAGGCGGTGGTTTCTGTCAGGTAGGCGAGGATTTCTTCCTGGGACGATCCCTGTTCAATCATGTTTACAATTATGTACTGCGAATTGAGGAGTATGGATTCAACTTCGCTCAAGGCCGCATTTATATTTGCTTCGGCGGTAAACAGTACCGTTTCCGCATCTTCCCGCAGGCGCTTACGCAGAACATTACTGACAAAAAGACCGCCCACCAGTATCATCAATATAAAAGTGATAAAAACAAAAACAAACAGCGGATAATTTTTTCTGATAACTCTTCCTGTTTTGCTTTTCATTTCTGTATTTCTTCCACCGTACGGTAATACCAGTTAATTCCGCTGATTATCTCGCTATCGTCCAGGGTTGTCCCTTCTTTGCCGATGATCCCGCCCTCATTGGTTTTGATCGCTCCATCAAAGACATTGAAGCCCTCATACACCATGCGCCGCCGCTCTTTCGCAATTGCTTCGGCCGTACCGCTCTCCGCGAATTCCGCAAGCGGAGTTATATCTACCATACCATCAGCTATGCCGCCGAAATAGGGTACGGAAGTAAAGCTGCCGTCTATCACGCTCCTAACGAGATGGGTATAGTACACGCCCCAATTCAGAACGACCGAGCAAAGGACCGCGTTGGGCGCGTCTTTCCTCATGTCACTGTTAAACCCTATGCCCCATACACCGGCTTTTTCGGCGGTGATCTGCGGAGTCGGCGTATTGCAGTGTTCGGTGATAACATCACAGCCGGAGGCGATAAGAGCTTGGGCGGCTTCGGCTTCACCCAGGGGATCAAACCAACTGTAGGTTACCTTTACATAGATACGCGCGGCAGGGTTTACCTTTTCCACTCCCAGGGCAAAGGCGTTAATGCCCGAACTTACCTCGCTGTTTTCCTTGCCCATGGCCGCCACGAAACCTATCTTATTTGTTTTTGTTTTCATTCCCGCAACAATGCCGGAAAGATACCGGGCCTGATAGAGCCGCCCCGAATAATTGGTAAAGTTTGTACTATTGAATTTATAGCCCGTACCATGGGCAAAAATAACGCCGGGGAATTCCGCCGCAAGTTTTTCGCAGGAATTCATGTAGCCCCAGCTCGCGGCTATGATTATATTGGCCCCTTCGGTGATACAGTCCCGCATAGCATTCTCTACCGCGCTGCTGTCGTCTTCAAACACATTGGTCTTCCGCAGTATCTGTGTATCTCGAAGGCCCAGTTCCTGCTGCATGTGGATTGTTCCCACATAATGGGCATAGTCGTACCCGGAAATTTCAGTGATTTCATTTGGATGGATAATCCCTACCTTGATTTGTTCTTTTGGCATATCTTCGCCGGGTTTCCATAAATACTGCTGCTTGCTATGGCAGGACGAAAGCAGGAATAGGAGTACCGGTAAAAGAAGAAAAAAGCGGTTCTTTGAAGCTGTTTTGTTTCCCATATTAAAACCCCTGACTTTCTACAATATTGCGGTAGTACCAGTTCATGTTCCCGGTAATTTCACTGTCCGCAAGGGTAAGTCCTGCCTCGCCTATGGTTCCACCGTCGTTAGTTTCAAGGATTCCGTCAAAGACATTAAAGCTTTTTTTTATCATACGGTTTCTAGCTTCCTCAATTGCTTCTGCGGTACCGGGCACAGCGACGAGCATATTAGGCGGTGTAATATCAACAAGCCCCTCGCTGATGCCACCGAAGTAGGGTTCGGCAGTAAAGGTACCGTCCATGACGCTTTGTACCAGGAAGGTATAATAGGCGCCCCAATTCCAGAGTACCGAGCTGATAACCGCAAGGGGCGCTTCTTTTGACATATCGCTGTTGTACCCCAGGCCCCAGACGCCGGCCTTTTCCGCTTCAATCATGGGGAGGGGTGTATCGCAGTGCTGGGTAATTACATCGCAGCCGGCGGCAATGAGGCGGCGGGCTGCGTTTGCCTCCTCCATGGGATCAAACCAGCTATAGGTTATCTGTACATGGATTTTTGCTTTGCTGTTCACGCTCTCAACCCCCAGGGCAAAGGCGTTAATCCCTCCGGTTACTTCGCTATTATCCTTGCCCATGGCGGCCACGTAGCCTACCTTGTCCGTTTTTGTTTTAAGGCCTGCGGCGATACCCGAAAGGTAGCGGGCCTGATAGATACGGCCGAAGTAATTGGTAAAATTAGTACTATTGTATTTATAACCCGAGGCATGAGCAAATACCACATGAGGAAATTCTATAGCAAGTTTTTCACAGGCATCCATATAGCCCCAGCTGGTGGCAATGATGATATTCGCCTCCATGGCGATACAATCCCTCATGGCGCTTTCTATTCCCTCGGCATCGGTGTCCTGCACATGGATTTTGGTGATTATCTGCTCATTTTTTAAACCAAGGCGTCCCCGCATTTCCCGTATGCCCATTTCATGGGCGTATGAATACCCGGAAGTTTCCGTCAGGGGATCCGTCATGTAGATCACCCCGACTTTTATCTTTTCTTTAGCCAGGGCTTTGCCGGGCCGCCAGGCGGCGGCATTTTTTCTGTTTCCGCAGGCCTCAAGTAACAGGGAGCTTCCCAAAATGATAATCAACAATACGGTCTTTACCCAATTTCTGGTCATACTATTTCTCCATTATTATCTATGTAAGGTTTCAATTTCCTTTATTGCATCTTCAAAGTCACTCATTAAAACAGCGTTAGAAATGCTGCTAATGGTTTCTTTCGTTTTTGTGTCAAAGGGCTTTTCCTCAAGCTCTGCAAGGATGCGGTGGATGGTCCCAATATTTTCCTGTTTCAATGCTTCCGCAAGTTCCGTAAGCAGGGGGAGGTATTGGGTAAAAGTCTCGCCGGAATCAGCTTCAGCAGTGGCACGGGTATCCAGCGCCAGACCTATTTGTTCCACCAGGTTTTGGAGGTCCCGGTAAAACTGAGGGAGTTGTTCTGTAATAAAAAAAAGGTCTCCGGCTTTCCCCGCCGCTTCAAGTTCCGCCGCGGCCTTTGATACAGCCGCAGCTCCGATGGTTCCTGCAGCGCTCTTGAGTGCATGTACGCTGGTGGTAAACAGGGAAAGTTCCTGTTCATTGGGAACATGTTCCAATAAGGGCAGCCGTTCCAGAACGTCTTTACGGAAGGTGCTTAATACCTTTCGGTAGGCCGTTTCTGTACCGCCGGTCATGGCTATACCTTTGGTAAGATCCACTCCTATGGCAGTGAGGGGCGAGTAATCGGCGGACAGGGATGTTATTTCGGCATTGGTTTTTGCCGCTTCATTCAATTGTTTCTTCTCCCGGGGAATCCACTTTGCCATGATCTCCTCAAGTTTGGACATCTCTATGGGCTTGGCGAGGTAGTCGGTGAATCCCTTAGACAAAAACATTTCCTTCATCCCCGCAACTGCATTGGCGGTCAAGGCGATAATGGGGAGCTTCCGGAAGTAATCACCCCGGAGAGAGCTCAGGGCACGGATCACCTCTGTGGCTTCAATGCCGTCCATGCCAGGCATCATGTGATCCATAAAGACGATGTCGTAGGAGTGTTCCTTAACCAGGGCTATGGCCTGTTCTCCCCCGGTACAGGTATGAATCCCCGTTTGATACAGGGCAAGGAGCCCCTCGGCGACCTTGAGGTTCGTTTCGATATCATCCACAATAAGGACCCGGGCTTCGGGGGCAATAAACCGGACTTCCGCGTTTTCCCGGTAATCGGACTGTTTGATGCCGTTGAGTACATTGGCAATGGGGACTGACCATGCGGGCATAATGATGATGGGAATATCCTGAAAAGAGCTTATTTCTCCTAAATTCGCCAGCAGTGTTAGTACGGTCTTGAGGTCTCCCTCCTGTATTACTTTTCTTGCATTTTCCACAACGCTCTCGGAGACAAAGGCAAAGGGGAACTCTCCGGTTTTGAGTTTTTCCAGGAAATCATCGGCAGTGATGGTAACCGTTACGGTGAGGCCGAGGTTCTCCAGGGTAAGAAAGAGGGATTCTGCGTAGAAGGCACGGTCATCATAAAAAAGAATTCTCTTTTCTTCCGGGTTTTCAAGCTCCGCAAGTTTTGTATCATCCGTGTACCCCTGGGGAATCCGGGCGGTAAAGACCGACCCCTTTCCGTATTCGCTTTGCGCTGTTATATCTCCACCCATGGCAAGGCAGAGGTTCCGGGTAATTGCAAGCCCAAGTCCGGTACCTTCAATGTTTTTGTTTTTTTCCGCGTCAAACCTGACGAAGTTACCGAAAAGTCCCGAAAGGTCCTCTTTCTTTATGCCGATGCCGCTGTCGGCTATTTCTATGGTGAGTATAAGCTGCTTTTCTCCATCCCCCAGGGGAGCTTGCTTTTCCATCCCTATGGTCAGCATGATATACCCTTTCCGGGTATACTTGGCCGCATTGGACAGGAGGTTGAGCAGGATCTGCCGGATCCGCGCTTCGTCGCCCACAAGGTTATTGGGTATCTTGGCGTCCACATTGGCTGTAAACAGGATGGGTTTTTCGTTAATTCTGATACGAATTACATTGAGCACATCATTAATGAGGGAGGCCAGGAGATAGGGAGCGGAGTTTATTTGCAGGCTCCCCGCCTCAATTTTAGAAAGGTCAAGTATATCGTTGATCAGGGAAAGCAGGTTGAGCCCTGCTTGTTTGATCCCCGTTACATATTCGTTCATCCTGGGAAGGGTTTCCGCCCGCAGGGCCAGTTCGCTCATGCCGATAACCGCGTTCATGGGGGTACGGATCTCATGGCTCATCCGGGCCAGGAAGGAGGACTTGCTTTTGTTCTCCTCATCGGAACGGAGCTTCGCAGCGCTTAAACGGATCAGCATATAACAGAGGATGAACATCAAAACTGTTCCTACCAGGAAGATGGCAAAAGATATGCGGTATATGTCATGGTAAAAGTTAGCCTCCGGAACCACGAGCCCCAGGTACCAGCCGTTATATGCCTGCCGGAAAAAAACAATAACCCTGCTGCTGTTTTTATCCCATATCTGCAGGGCATTTATTTCTTTTTTTTTCGCCAGGGTTTCCGTCAGAACGGAAGTTTTTTTATTGGTTTGATTCCTTTTGATATTGGGATTCCCGGTATCGGAGAATAAATCCCCCAAGGGTTTGTTGATGTATGCTCCATCGGGGTGGACCATGATTTCCAGGTTTTCATTAAGCAGTATACCGTAGCCTTCTTCACTTAGTTTGAGGGAGCGCACATAGCTTTCAAGCCGGGTAAGCTGTACATCCATGGCGAGAACCCCAAGAGATCTCCCTGAATCATCAAACAGTTCCTGGGCAAAGCTTACCACAATTGAATTGGTCTGGGCATCCACATAGGGACTTGTCATAATAATCTGCCCCGGCGATTCCTTGGCGTCTATATACCAGGGTCGTTCCTGGGGCACATAATCTTCCGGAGGTTCCCATCTTGTGCCGTCAAGAAACTCTTCCCGGATGAAACCGTACATTCCGTTAAACCCCGAAAGCCGGTCCTCATTTGCGGTGAGCCAGTCCGTAAGGGTTATCAAATACCGGAGTATATCTTCCTGGGAATGATTCTTATCCATTATCATATCCTGAATATTAAAGGCTGAACTTATTAAGGTGGATTCCGGTTCCCGCAGGGTTGTTTTCAAATTTGCATCCGCAGTATGGATGAACTCGTTGGCGCTTGCGATAAGCTGTCTTCGCATAATAATACCGGTGGAGATTAAACTGCCCGCAATCATGAAGAGGAAAATAAAAACGACCACCAGAAGTTGCTGATAATTTTTTCTTATAACAAACGCCGTGTTCATCTATTATTTTCTCCTGGTGACGATAAATTCGCCGTAGGGGTAACCACATTCATTGCCCTTTATTCGGATCTCCGCGTTTATCCGGCCCCGGGTGGAGAAATATGGTTCCCAAAGGATACCTGTTCTGCAATTTCCCGGGGCAGTAAGGGTGGCAAAATGATGGCAATGGAGTACTGCGGTAATTCCGTTGATGGTATGGCGGTAGGTTTTTCGATCAAAGCGGGGTTCAAATTGCAGTTTCCTTTTTACAAAATCAGCCATTGGTTCCTCTTTCCTGAATTGAGACCGGACATTCCTTGGCGGTAATATCCCGGTAAGCCCGTCTGAACTTCTCCAGCATCTCCTGAGTATCCGGAACATTCGCCGCCATTTGGCTTGGCAGGCCCATCGTCATGGCAAGCCTCATTTGGGCTCTCATACCGCCGTCTTGTTTGATAGCAGTATAAATGCTCGTTAGTTTTACTCCCATTTATAAAGCTCCTTTAAAAATTGCTACTTTTAGTATTAAATAGTTTCCACCGTCTCTACGTTCGGGCTCACCGCTTTTCCGTATTGCATATCTTGCAATGTATCATGTTTTTGGTGAAAAACCCCTATCTTTTGTCCAGGCTTGGGGGAGCTTTTCTAAACTTTTAGCTATTATTAAGGGTATGTTTCTAGACTTTTTTCCAGTTGATAGTCCTTCTATAATAAAGGATATTACCGGCAGGCGTTCCATAGCTTCATCATCCGGAATATGTACTTTTTTTATTCCCGCAAGTCCCTCCAGGAGTGCCCAGGTGATTTCCCGTTCTTTATCTGAAATAAATCTTTCATTTTCCACATAGTGTTTAAGCGCTGCATTCATGCTGGTAACAGCTCTTTAACGGCCTTTATGGCCTCCCCAAACTCGGTCATCAAAACCGCATTAGCCACACTATTGAGGTTTTCCTTTATTTTTGCGTCCAGGGGCTTTTCTTCCAGTTCCGCAAGGAGGCGGCGTATGGTCCCGGGCTGCTCCTGTTCCAGCGCGGCGGCAAGTTCTCTGAACAAGGAAATACATGAATCGGGGATTTTTCCGGCAGTTTGTATTTTACCCTCACCGGATGATGTTGCTTCATTCAACGTCAGTCCTATCTGTTCCACCACCATTTTAAGATCCCGGTAGAAATTCGGAAGTAGTTTTTCGATAAGATCCGTATCCCCGGCCTTTCCCGCTGCTTCCAATTCTGCCGCCTCCTTTGATACGGCTGCGGCGCCGATGGTTCCGGAGGCGCTTTTTAAGGCGTGTACACTGTTGGTAAACAGGGGCAATTCCTGTTCTCCGGGCGTATTGTGAAGCAGGGGCATACGATCAAGTGCATCCTTGCAAAAAACGGCCAGTATCTTACGGTAGGCGGCTTCGGTCCCCCCGGTCATGGCCATACCTTTGGCAGTATCTACCCCGTTTATTTTCATATTCGTGCTTTCCTCGGCAGGCGCAGCAATTGTACTGTTTTCCAGTATCTGTTTTTCAGGAGGAATCCATTTTGCTATCATGGCGTCCATTTTTACAATCTCTATGGGCTTGGAAATATAATCGCTGAATCCGCTCTCAAGAAACATTTCTTTCATCCCCGTAACCGCATTTGCGGTAAGGGCTATGATGGGAAGGGCTTTAAAATAATCGCCGTTGATGGAACGGATCGCTGCGGTTGCTTCAACCCCGTCCATTTCCGGCATCATGTGATCCATGAATACCATATCGTACATAGTATTACGAACCAGATCGACCGCTTCCTTTCCGCTGGTACAGGTGGTAATATCCATCCTATACGGCGAAAGAAGACCACGGGCCACATTCAGGTTTGTGGATATATCATCTACGATGAGTATTCTCGCTTCCGGTGCCGTAAACCTGACGGGAGATTTTTTCTCCTGTTTAATTTCTTTTACGCCGTTAAGCACATTTGCTATGAGAACCGTATGGGCGGGAATACTTATCATGGGTATATCCCGGAACAGTTCATCATCCTCCAGTTTTGCCAGAAGCACAAGCACTGTTTTTTTATTCCATTCCTGTATAAAATTCTGAACTTCCTCCGCAGCATCCGGGGATACAAAGGTAAAGGGCCAGATATCTTTTTCAAGTTCCTCAAATAAACCCTCACGGTTAGTAACTCTAAAAGGAACCGCAAGGTTTTTTAGGGAATTGATCAGGGAATCCCGGTAGACATCCCTCCGTTCATAGAGCAGCACCGCCTTGTTTTCTGCCTTATCCAATCCGGCTATAGGCCGTTCCTCACGAACCTTTTGAGGGATGAGGGCGCTAAAGACACTGCCTTCCCCGTACCTGGATTGGACCGTAATATCTCCGCCCATGAGGCGGCAAATATTACGGCTTATGGCAAGTCCCAGACCTGTCCCCTCAATACTCCGGTTTCTGTGGCTGTCGAATCGGGTAAAATCGCCGAAAAGTTTATCCATATCCGTTTCTTTTATGCCGTACCCGGTATCCGTTACCTCAAAGCTAAGGGTGATTTCTTCACCCTCCCGCTTACCATGGTTGGGAATACCGGCCACGGTAAGTTTTATGTATCCCTTTTCTGTATACTTAACCGCGTTTGAGAGGAGGTTAAGCAAAACCTGCCTGATACGTATCATATCCCCGTATAGTTTGGCGGGTATGTTCCTGTCTATATCGGTAATAAATCGGATCCGCTTTTCTCCCAGTCTGACCTTAATAATATTAACCACATCATGGATCAGGGATTCAAAATAATATTCCGCGGGGGCCAGTTCCATTTTTCCGGACTCGATTTTTGAAAAATCCAGAATATCATTAATGATGGAAAGCAGACTTTCACCGGCTTGTTTAATACTCATGGCATCGGTGTATATTTCAGAGTTCGGGGATTTCCGCAAAATCATCTCGGTCATCCCCAGGATCGCGTTCATTGGTGTCCGTATCTCATGGCTGGTATTGGCAAGAAAACTGCTTTTAGCCGCCGCAGCTTCCTCCGCCTTGGCGGCGGCCTCCTCGGCTTTTAGCCGGGCCGTTTCCAGTTCCCCGGTAAGCTTTTTAACCCGTCTGTCATTGGTAACCCGTACCCATTCGTAGGCCATGGTTAGTAAAAAAACTAAAATGAATACGCAGAGAATGCGGAAACCTACGGCGCTTTCATAGGCAAAGCCTGCGTCGGGGACGAAGACGGTAATCCCCACGGCAACCAAAAGCAATCCCGACAGGATAGAACCGGCTGTTAATCCGAGGATGAAAATGGCTATCAGCGGCTGAGCGTAGATCCACAGCCCTGCGAACCCGCTTACCCCGCCTGAAAAGGCAAGGACGGCGCAGAGGGTACTGAAGGCCGCCACGGGAAGCATGGCTGAAAACGTAAAAGGCAGCCGGGTCCGCAGCAAAAAGACACTGCTAATACAGATCAGGGCCACCGTAAAATCGAGCAGACTCCGCAGGGTATTGCCGGCAATAAAAACGGTAATGCCGAAGGTAATCAGAAAAAAGGCTCCCAACATGAGGGCGACATTCAGGCTGACGTACCGGATCATCGCATCGTTCACCACCTGCCCAAGAGAATCCCGATTGTCAGATGCGGCTTGCGGCGCCCCCTGGTTTTCAAATTTTCCGCTGGTAAGAAGGCGGAGTATGCTGCTATTTGTTTTCATCCACTTCCCCGGACTTTGCCTGCTTTTTCCTCGTATTTTTGGATTTTTGACAATCTATTACTGCTTTATCAATATATCCCTGCAAGTAGGATTTATCCACTTTTGACAGAAGTTTTATCTTTTTTTCAAAGGATAGCTCGTTTAGGCTGTCCTCATTGTTCGTACTCTCCACCCAGGTTCCTCCCTTTTTGATTCCATTACCAGGGTGTTCCACGCCCATGAAAGGGTGGTCATTGATGAAGTCGTCGACGCTATCCTGCTTAAAAGTATGATGGAAGGAGATGAAAAGTAAGCCATTAGAGGGTTATACTATGGTCATGACCCCTCCAAATAATTCTAACCGGTTTTACCGTTTTTCGTTCCCGGCGCTAACCCTATTCTGCGCGGCCTTGACTTGCCTGGTTTTAAGCGCCTGCGGGAAGGATGCCCGGGCCGGCGGGCCGGTGACGGTGTTTTCCGGGACGGCGGCGTCTGCGGGGCGGATCCCGGCGGAGTTGGCGGAGTACCGTATCGCCTATTACGAGGCGATTGCGGCGGCGGAGACCGAGGGTTCAGGCGGGCTTATTCAGGAGAGTGATGAGCCCTTTACGATTGTGGATTATGGTCCTCGGGGGGATTTACCCAGCGAGATAAAAAAACCTTCTATATATGTGGTGTTTTCCCAGCCCGTGGTTCCCCTTTCCCGATTGGGGGCGCCTATTCGGGATGGGAAGGCGTTTTTTACGGTAGAACCGGCTATGGAAGGGGTGTACCGGTGGTATGGGTCCCGGCTGCTGGCCTTTGAACCGGATGCGGAAAGTCTGCCCCAGCGGCGCTATACCGTAACGATTTCGGACCGGCTGCAATCCCTGGGGGGGAAGCGGCTTACCGGGGAACGGTCCTTCAGCTTTGAAACCGAACGGCTTTCCCTGCTGACCTGGAGTTTGGGGACCGGAGAGCAGTATGTGTTCCCCTGGGATGTGGGACCCGAGGACGGGGGGCTTATCAACCTGATCTTTTCCTACCCCGTCAATCTAACAGAAATTATGAAGTGGATTGAGATCCGCGGGGCGGGAAGGACCTGGCCCTTTACGGTTTCCCGGCCCGAAATCATCAAGGACTGGGGGTTTCTGCGGGGACGTTCTGCGGCGGCGCCGGAGCAGGGGGTACGGCTTTCCCTGCGGGAGCGGCTTCCCCCGGACACGGATGTGGAGATCCGTATTCTGGCAGGGGCCCGGTCGGAAGCGGACTGGCTGGGGTCGAAGGAAGAGCAGCGGGAAAGCTTCCATACCCTGCGGCCCTTTAGGTTTGGGCGGTATTCGGTGAGGACCGATTCTAATCCCCGCACCCAGGAGGGGGATACGATCCCCATTTCCCTTGATTTTACCCATGGGATCGATCCTGAGGGAGTGGAGAACTATTTTTCCATCGATGGGATTGGGGCGCTTAAGAAGGAAAATATCCATGTCTATGGGGATAGGGTGATACTGAACCGGCTTCCCCTGGAATATCAGCACGAATACACGGTACGGATAGCGGCGGAACTCAAGGATCTGTGGGGCAGGCAGTTGGGGCAAGCCCAGGTGATTCAGGTAAAGGTTGGAGACGCCAATAGCTACGTGTACATCCGCAATACCGGATCCAAGATGTTGGAGGCGGGATTTCCCCCGATGATCGTCTGGGAAGCCCAGAATCCGGTCTCTTTAAAGCGGCGTCTTTCCGCAGCCCGGGGACCCTATGATCGTGCGGACCCCCCCGTGGAGGATGTGGATCCCGATCTGCTCCCCCGGAATTCCAAGCGGTACTTTATGGAAGACCTCAGTCCCTTCCTGGGGAGCGGCGGTAAGGGGAGCGCCGCCCTGAGCTGGGATTACGCAACCCGGTCCTCCTGGGAAGCGGGGCGGGTGTACCGGAACTCCGCCTGGCTTTCCGTACAGGTTACGGACCTGGGCGTTACCACCCGGTACGGGTATAACCGGGCGCTGGTCTGGGTGACTAGGCTTTCCACCGGGGAGCCCGTAGCGGGGGCCAGGGTGGAGCTGCTCGAGGGAACCGGGTTACAGGCTGAGGGCAGAACCAATACCGAGGGGCTTGCGGTTTTCAGTTTTTCCGATGGGGAGTTTGTCCGCCGCTTTAGCCCACCGGAAACTTCGTCAAGTTTGAGGGAAAGCGCCGGAAAGGGGCTGCGTATCCGGGTTGTCGAGAACGGCGGCGCCCAGGCCGGTGGGGATGAGCTTGAGTTTGTCCCCAACGACAGCCATAATCTTTGGCGCTTTGGGGTAGATTCTGTGACGAGCCCCTTTAGGGCGGAGGAGCAGCTGCCGATGATTTTCCTCTTCACCGACCGGGGCTTATACCGTCCCGGGGAGACCCTGACTTTCCGGGGTATAGACCGCAGCCTTACCCGGGGCCAATACCAGCCCTACCAGGGCAAGTATAGCGTAGAAATTCTTTTGCCGGCCGGCGGCAATCGGACCCTGGCGGTTCTTGATGGGGTAAGTACCGGTACCGGAGGAAGTTCGGGTATCTTCGAGCTGCCTGCGGAACTGGAGCCGGGGCAATATGTACTCCGCTATACCCGTCTTTCCAAGGAGGATCCGGGGGTAAAGACCCTCAGTTTCCAGGTGGCGAATTTTGAGCGCCTCCGGGTAGAGGGGTCGGTGAGTTTTCCGGATCTGCCCTTCTACCAGGGTGAAACCCTTACGGGGAAACTTTCCGCTTCCTACTTGGCGGGGGGCGCCTTGACCGGAGCCCCCTATTCCTTTTACTGGACCCGGGAACCTGCGGCCTTCAATCCCGGCGGGAACTGGCAATATTGGCATTTTGGCCCTGAAAATAACGATGGGCGTTCTTTTTTGAGCCGGGGGGAAGGGAATTTAGGCCCCCAGGGGAGCGCCGATATCAGTTTGGTACCCCAGGGGGACGGTGTTGAGGGCGCGGTCTACCGGTATCGGCTGGAAGGGTCGGTGCAGGACGCGGGGCGGCAGGAAATTGCCAGCAGAAACGCCGTAACGGTGCACCCCGCATCGTTTTACATCGCCGCCCGGCTGGATACCGGGACCATGCGGGCGGTCAATTTGGCAGAATCGAAGAATTCCGCCTATTTCCTCGCCGCGGGAAGTCCCGCCACGGTGAGTTGGGCCCTGGTGAATGCCCAGGGTGAAAGCTATCGGTTTCCCGAAAACGGGAAGGGGGAGCTCGCCGTTCAGTTTGTGCGTCACGAATGGAAGCAGTCCCGGCAGGCGGGAATAGGCGGCCGGGTGAACCTGCTCTGGGAGCGGGTTGAAACGGTGGTTGAGGAAAGGACGGTGCGCCTGACAACTGCGACCAGCGGTGTGCTGAACTTTACCCCGGACCAGGGCGGTCAGTGGGAACTTCGGCTGCGGAGCCGGGATGCCCGGGACCGGCCCGTGGTCACCCGGCTGAGTTTTTATGTCAGCGGGGCAGGGTGGGTACGCTGGGGTTCGGCAGATGCGGACGCCATCACCCTGAGGACGGACAAACAGATCTACGCCCCCGGGGAAACAGCAAAACTGTTGGTCCAGTCGCCCCTGCCAAAGGGAAAGTATCTGCTCACCCTGGAACGGGAGGGTATCTTCTCTGAAAAGATCATCGACCTTGATGGTTCCGCGCGGACCATCGACATTCCTATAGAAGAATCATACGTACCCATTGTGTATGCGGCTATTTCGTCCTATACGATCCGTTCCGGGGCTGGGGAGAATAGTTACTATGAGCCGGATCTGGACAAGCCTAAGGGGATTTTCGGACTCGCTGCCATTTATGTGGATAACGCAAGCCGTCATTATCAGATTGAGATTCAACCCGGCCAGGGTGTATACGGTCCCGGAGATGACGCCGATGTGCGGCTCCGGGTGACCCTTGGCGGCAAGCCCGTTTCGGGGGTGGAACTGAGTTTTATGGCGGTAGACCGGGGGGTGGTGGATCTCATCAATTACCATGTCCCGGACCCGCTTGCGTTTTTCTACGACCCCAATAATTTTCCTCTGGGGGTGCGGGGGGCGGACAGCCGGTCCCTGCTTATCGATCCCGTAACCTATGCCCTTTCGGATCTCCAGGGAGGTGACGCTGAGGACGAATCCAAACTTGAAGAGCGTAAGGACTTCCGGCCCACCGCAGTTTTCGAACCCTACCTGCTCACCGGTCCCGATGGAACAGTGATGGTGCGTTTCAGCCTCCCGGATTCACTGACCACTTACCGCTGTACCGCAGTAGCGGTGGGGCAGGAGGCCGGGTTTGCCGCCTTCGGTATACAGGAGCGGGACCTTAGGGTGAGCGCCCCCATGACGGCCCTCATCGCCGCTCCCCGGAAGCTGCGCTGGCGTGATACCGCTCAGGTCTCTCTGATCCTGACGAATCTTGAAAACACCGCGGCGGAAGCCAAGGTTAGCTTGGAAATTGAGGACCTGTCGAAGGATACTCCGGTACTTGTGGTGGACGGTACGACGGAGCGGACCTTGAATGTGCAGCCCGGCGAATCCCTTGAGGCGCCCTTCCGGGTGGCGGCGGTTGGTTCCGGGAGAGCCCGGCTTATCTTTACCCTCCGTTCTCCGAAGGTGAACGAGCGGATCATCCGGGAAATTGATATAGACCGGCCCAGGGTTTACGAAACAGTAACGGTGATGGGGAATTTGGGTGAAGCTCCCTTTATCGAGGAAGGTGTGGTGATAGGCGGAGAAACAGGAACACTGTCTGTTTCCCTGGCCGCTTCCCGGCTGGCCATGCTCAAGGATGCTGTGGGTTACCTTCTGGACTACCCCTATGGCTGCCTTGAACAGCGTACTGCCCGGCTCCTTCCCCTGATTGCCTTTGGGGATAGTCTTGCCGCTCTTCAGCTTGACAGCCCCGTGACGGATGTCAGAAAAACTATCGAGGATGAATTGGCGCTCCTCGCGAAGAACAAGCTGTCCGACGGATCCTATCCCTATTGGCCGGGGAACAGCCGGGGGGACTATTTTGTCACCCTTCGTGTGGGGCATATCGCGGCGCTGGCCAAAGAGAAGGGCTATGCGGTTCCCGGCGGCATTGATATCCCCAGGCTCCTTACCTTTTTGAGTTCCTCCGAATCCGCCCGGTACCATCTAACCCGGGATCCCTTTCTCCAGGGTTACAGCCTCTGGGTCAGGGCCATGCTGGGAGAGAGGGTAGGGAGCGAGCTGCGGACCTACCTGAACCGGGGGGACGAGCTGGGTATAAGCGGCATGAGTTTCGCCGGGCTTACCGCTCTGGCACTGGACATGAAGGATCTGGCGACTACCGCCCGGGACCGGGTCAGGCGTTACATCCGTCCCCAGACCCGTTCCCTGGACATTACGGATACTGCGGAGTCCCGGATAGCCAGGAGCTACTGGAACCGGGAAACCGATAAGTATGCCCTGGCGCTGATGCTCTACCAGTCCCTGAATCCCAAGGATGATATGACCACCCGGCTTGCCAACGCGTTGATCGACAAGCAGCGGCGGGGGCAGGGCAGAGCCGGCTGGTCCGATACGGCCGCAAGCTTCTGGGCTGTCCTTGCCTTCGGGTGGATCAGCGATACTGAGGCCCTGGATGCCGCCCCCCGGACTGCGGGGGAAACTTCGTTGCAAAATGCGCGGGTTTCCCTGGGAGGACATGCTCTGTTTAGCGCAGATTTTGAACCAAAGGGCGGGGTTCCGGTTTCCCGCATCTTTAGTTTTACTGAACCGCCCCTGGCGGGACTTGAGCGGAATACTCTGTTCCCCCTGCGTATTGAGCGGGAGGCCGCTGCCCCGAACGCCGAATCAGCGCGGGGAACTTCGTTGCAAGTAGTAGCCCGGCTCTATTATACCGCAAGCCTCCGCTACGGCATCCCCGCGGAACTGGCGGGTGTGCGGGACGAGGGGCTCGGGGTATTTGTGGAAACCCTGGACGCCGATGGCCGTCCGGTGACCGACGGCAGGCTTACTGCGGGGAAGGTCTACACCAGGCGGGTGGTGATTTCAAGCCCCCGGGCCCGTTCCTATGTGGCGGTACGGGTCCCGGTCCCCTCGGGCGCGGAAATTGTGGACGCCTCTTTTGTCAGCAGTGGAACTATCCCTCCGGACAACGACACTAAGCCTGAGCGGGACTACTGGACACCCTATGAGCAGCCGCCCCTGCAATTTATCTTTGATGATGAGGTTCGGTTCCACTGGGATCAATTTCCCCAGGGGAAAAAAGAAGCGGTCTTCCGTTTCCGGGCGGTCATGCCCGGGGTGTATCCCACCCCGCCTGCGGAGGCGGAGTGTATGTACGAGGGTGAGGTTTTCGGCCGCGCTCCCGGGGAACTAATCGTGATACGGTGAAAATGAAGGGCCTTGTTTCAGTAGTATTGCTGTCTATAGTAGTATTACTGTTTTTAATATTATTTTTTTCACCCTACCCGGAGCTGAAGGCCTACCGGTCCCGATCGTACGGCTTGGTGATCAACGACAGAAACGGCGTTACCCTCCGGGTCGTTCCGGCGGATGATGGGGTAAAGCGTGAGTGGGCAAGCCTGGGGGATATTCCCGCCGGAGCGCTCCGGGTATTTATCCGTGCCGAGGACCGTCGTTTTTATTTTCATCCCGGCGTTGACCCAATCGCCGTTGCAGGGAGCGCCCTGCGGAACCTGCGGGCGGGCCGGATCGTTTCCGGCGGGTCCACCATCACCATGCAGCTCGCCCGGCTGATCCGGCCCAGGGGTCCGGGCCTGGGGGGAAAGGCTGCCGAAGCCTGGGACGCCCTTCGCCTTGAAGCCCGGCTTTCAAAGAAGGCCATTCTGGAACTCTGGCTTAACGGTATCCCCTTTGGCAGTAATATTGAGGGCCTCCCCGCCATGGCCCGGAACCGGTTTGGGCAGCCCGTTACCCAGCTTGACGACACCAGGGCTGCACTTCTTGCGGCGGTACCCCGACGGCCCGGTTTGTACGACCCTGCGCTAAACCCCGAAGCGGCGGTCCGGGCGGCACTGTTTCTGTCGCGCCGCCTTAAACTGGGGCTGGATCAGGCGGTTCTGGAAGCCGTCGCCCGGGAAGCTTCCCCCGATGCCGATGAATACCGGAGTCCCTTCTCCGCACCCCACTTTACCGAACGGCTTGCATCGGATTTGAGATCCGGCGGTAATAGTACTATTCATTCCGTACGCAGTACCCTTGACCTGGATCTGCAATCCTATGCGGAAGAATTGCTGCAAAACGAATTGGCCATGCTCACCAAAAACCGGGTCAGTAACGGCGCCATACTGGCAATTGATAACGAGACCGGGGCAGTCCGCGTTTATGTCGGTTCCCGTTCGTGGTTTGACGAGGGGAGTTCCGGTAAAATAGACGGGGTCCGGGTATTGAATCAACCCGGTTCCTGCCTTAAACCGTTTCTCTACGCCATGGCATTGGATACCGGGTTCAGTCCCGCAGAAATACTGCCGGATATCCCTCAGGTATTTGGCGGCAGTGAAGCCTATATACCCTCCAATTTTAATCGCCGCTTTAACGGCCCGGTACGGCTGCGGGTCGCCCTGGCATCGTCCCTCAATATTCCGGCGGTATATATCCTGGAGCGGCTTGGGGTACGGTCCTTCGAGGAATTTCTGGTCAGCCTTGGTTTCGATTCTGTGGCCGCCGCTATGGGTTCCCACGGAACCGGCCTTGCCCTGGGCAATGCCGAGGTCAGCCTTGAGGAGTTGGTCCGGGGCTTCGCGGTGTTTCCCCGCCGAGGCATCCCTGTGGAACTGCAATTTATTGAAGACAACCATGGTAACAGTAATACTACGCAGGTCATGTCCCCCTATGCAGCCTGGGTCATCTCGGACATACTCTCCGACCGGGGGAGCCGCTTTGTCGCCTTTGGTCCGGCGCCGGTGCTGTCTACATCCTTTCCTTCAATGTTTAAAACCGGGACGGCGAATCAGTTTCAGCATATCTGGGCTTTAGGGGCATCGGCGCGTTTTACCGTGGGGGTGTGGATGGGAAATTTTTCCGGGGAGACCGTGGTGGGCCGTACCGGAAGCTCCATCCCTGCCCGGATCGCAGCGGAACTGTTGGCTGCCCTGGAACAATCCTCCATCGCCGCTTACACCACAGGGGGCGGTTCCGGGGAATCCGTAGGGGGTCCTATCCTGGCAGAGGCGGGGGAAATAGAAATCTGCGCCCTTGCCGGCATGGCCGCGACTCCCTACTGTACCGGGACACTCCGGGAGTGGATCCGCATTAAAGAAACGGCAGGGAACAGCCGGAGAACGCAAAAACCCTGTTCCTGGCACCAAGCGGGAGAATTGGTGTACCCCCCGGAGTATCAAGCCTGGCTTACCGAACGCTTTCGGGCGGGAAATACCGGACAACGTGGGACCGCAGGATACATCCGCCTCCCGGCGCCGGGCTCGGTGTTCTACATTGACCCATATCTGCCAGAGGATGCGCAGGCCCTGCGGGTAGAAACCGTGGGCTTCAGCCTCAACGGTGTTGTGTATGTTGACGATACGCTCCAGGGAAGTCTGAATACCGCGGGGGTTTTCGCACTGACCCTGCAACGGGGGCAGCACCGGCTTGTGGTGGAGGATGAAAGCGGCGGGAGTGCGGCGGTGGATTTTGAGGTGCGGTAGCAGGATACCCGGTGAAGCCATGCGCTGACTGGGTCTCCGAAAGCACACAAATGGTAAGGGGGCCTGTCCGGAAGGAAACGTATGGGGCCTCCCAAAGGGTCCCTCCATACATTTCCTTCCGGACACCCCACTCCGTACTATGTGTAAGTGTGCTTCCGTGCCTCGTGGGCGCATGGCTTCACCGGGCCGGTTCGCCGAATGAAGTTTCCGATTAAGCTCCAAGCGGTATGCATTGTTATGCGAAATAGGCCCCCTATGGCACCCCCCCTATTACATATGCAAAGCCTTCTGTGGATAGTAACAAAAAAAGCCCCAGTTGGTCAGACGATCACCTATGCCTGATAAAATAGAAAGAAGATTGAACAGGACATTAAAATCGTCTATGAAAAAAATGCGATGGAGACAGCTGCTATACGCAACAGACCCCACCGCATTTTTGTTACTGTTCAAAAACAGTGCCTGGCGCCACTGCGCCTTTCCACCCTTTGTCCTCTGGACTACTAGTTGTTTGGTAGGGTGCTCCAGTTTGTCATATCGTTAAGATCAATAGTCGCCGAACCCTTAGAAAAAGCAACGCCAGTTTTAAACATAATATAATTTATATACTCTAATACTACAAGGTAGGTCCCTGTATCTTTCCAACGTTGATCCCAATCAGGGGTATACAAAGGGAACGGTGATAAAGAGCTCCCCTCGGTTGTTGCCACACGGGTATCAAATCCAGTTGCAGCGGCATACTCTTTTCTGGTAGTTATAGTTCCGTCTCCCGTGTCAGGATAAACATATATATAACCCTTTTCATCTGAAGGGAAATTGGTCACGGTCACACTACCGCCACCGCCACCACTGCCTGCGCCGTCCCCGCACGCCGAAAGCACAAGGCCGAATACCAGCGCCATTGCCATTCCCACAAGAACAAAACCCGTCTTTTTCATTTTTACTCTCCTAAGGTATTTATTTGCGTATAAGGTCCGCCGACATTATTATTTTTACATTTCGAAAAATATTTGTCGTGAGTTTGACTACTCATATTTACAAGGTTTTTTTGGGTGTTTTGTAGGTGGTTACGCACAGTTTGGGGAAATAAGGCGTGAATTCTCCGGCAATATGTACGGTTTCTATTCTATATCTTCTGCAAATCCGAGCGTGAAGCGATGCCGGTTTTGTAGTAAATGCGGGAAAGGAGGTTTTCTACGGTACGGGGGCTTATACCCAGGGCGGCGGCGATACGTTTGTTATTCTGGCCCTCCCTTACGTGCTTGAGTATTTCCGCTTCCCGGCGGGTAAGGAGTGTTTGTGTTTTCGCAGCATTTTTCAACTTGGGTTCCACCGCTTTGTCTATGGAAACTTTGCCCTGCAGCACCGCTTGGAGGGCGGTTTCGAGTTCTTCCTCGCTCCGGTATTTGCAGACATAGCCCCGGACACCGAAGCCCAGGGCAGCATTGGCATGGGCGTAGTCGTCAAACTGGGTGTACACAACTATCGGGGGCGTTTTACCAAACCGTTCCCGCAGCCAGGGGATAATATCAAGACCCATGGCGTCTTCCGTTGCGCCGTCGTGAAGGCTTAGTTGGATGTCCAGGAGCAGGATGTCCGGAAGCGCCGCCAGTTCTGAAAACAGTTCCCTAGCCTCGGTAAGATCCCCAACGATGCCTAACACCTGCCAGCGCCCGGTTCCGGCAAACCATGCGGCCAGTCCTTTACGCATGACCGGGTGATCCTCAATTATAATGATGCTGTTCATGCGTCCCTCCATGGGGGGACTTTAAGACACACCATAAGGCCGCCGCCTTCTACGCTGATAAAGTCGATTTGCGCCCCCAGGATTGCCGCCCGCTGACGCATGGTCCGCATACCAAAGCCGTCTCCCGCTCCTTCGGTTTGTTGCCCGCTTCTGCTGCGCGGGGAACTGCGTTGCAAGTTGCGCGGGGAACTACGTTGCAAGTTGCGCGGGGAACTGCGTTGCAAGTTGCGCAGACCTGGTCTGCTTTGCAGACCTTTGCCGTCATCAGAAATACTGAACAGCAAGGGCCGCCCCTTGCCAAAAACCCCTACGGGTTCCCGAGCGCCTTGCCGGGCGACCAGTACGGCTTGTTTTGCCTGGGAATGTTTGGCGATGTTGTTGAGCGCTTCTTGGGCGATACGGTAGAGGTGCAGCCGGTGTTCGCCGTTCAATCCGCTGAAGTCCAGGCTTTCTTCTATTTCGACGATACATTCAATTCCGGTACGTTTAACAAAGGTGTCGCATAAAGAAATGAGAGAATCCTTCAGACTGAAGCGGCCAAGATCCGGCGGTATAAGCCGGCTGCAAATTTCCCGGATACGGGCGGCAGCGGGGGTATCCCGCAGATCCGGCAGTACCGTATCGTGGAGTTCTGCGGCAATGCGCCGCCGCTCGGTTTCCTGGGCTTCCAGCGCCAAGGAGGAAAAAGCAGCACTTTGGGATTCCCGTTCCCGGGCCTTTCGCATTGCAAGATAGATATAACCGAGAAAGACCATTAGTAAGCTGATAAAAAACACCAGAAGCCACAACAAACGGAAATATGAATCAAACTCCGAGGGTAATAGGGCGCTTTCGGCTGGCATGGCTTTATAATAATACAAAACTGGACAAAAGGGCAATAAAGGTTTTTAATACGTCTATGCAGTCTGTTTCAGGCCATAGAACGAAAAATCCGCTTGTTTTGCTTTTTGTATCTATTGCAGGGGCCCTGCTTAATATGCTGATCCAGTATTTTTCACGGGGTCGGCTGGGTATTCCCCTGTTTCTGGACACGGTGCTGACCATGACCGTCACGTTCTACGGCGGGGTGTTCTGGGGCGCCTTAACCGGTACCCTGACCAATCTGATTGAGCAAAGCATCTTTTTTTACGGCTGGCTCCCCTATCTGTACGCCTTCTGTAATATAGCGGTGGCCCTGGTTACTGCCCTCTTTATCCGCTGGTTTCCCCAGGAGCTGGGTATTAATTCTAGCGCTGGAAATTCGGAAAAACCACTTTCCAACAACCAAGGGAAAAGCCTCTGGCTCCAGGATCTGATGGGAAGGGCCATTGTGCTTGTCCTTTTATCTTTTGCCCTATGCCTGGTTATAAGCGTTCTTGGGGGCTTTTTTGCGGTAATTATTGAGCATTTTAATTCATCATTGATTGCTGATCCCGTATCCCCTGAACTGAATTTCAGACTCGCCCTGGTACGAAGACATCTGCCCGCCATTATTGTGTCCATAGGCTCGCGTATTCCGATGAACCTGCTTGACCGGATGATTTCGTCTTTTACCGGGTATGGGCTGGCGGTGTTACTGGCCTGGGGAGGCAGGAGTCTGGGGAAGCGAGCTACATAGCTTTCAACCCGCGGATATCCTCGATGATAGTTTCACTGCTGGACAATAGGGAGGCGGATTCTTCTTTGACCTTGAGGATCAGGCTGTTGATTTCGTTCAGGGACTGGATAACTTGATTCCCCCCGCTGCTATGCACCTCCATGGCGTTATTGATGTGTAGTTCCTCGTTCTTGACGGTGTTGATAAGGCTTACCATGGTGTCAAATTGCTGTTCCGCCTGACCGGAGGATTCTTTGGAACTGTCGATCAGGGCCTTGATATTTTTAAGGCTCCCGGCGATTTCCGCCGCCTGCTTGTTGGAATTGTCGGCGAGCTTGCGGATTTCCGAGGCGACCACCGAAAAGCCCTTGCCCACCGCTTCCCCGGCGTGGGCCGCTTCAATGGCGGCGTTCATCCCCAGGATGCTGGTCTGCTCCGCAATGTCCCCGATGACGCTGCAGGCTTCGATAAGCGCGTCGGATTGGGCGGAGACATCATCTATCAGTTCCGCGATGCGGTGCAGCCGGTTCTTCCCTTCCGAGGATGACTCGTTGAGCAGTAAAACTGTCCGGGCGTTCTGTTCCAGGGTTTGATGGATGGAACGGGTATTTTCCACCATCTGCTCTATGGCGGTGGATGAGGAAAGAACATGGTTCGCCGTTTCGCCGATATTGAGCGAAAGGGAACTGATGCCCCCCAGGTTTTTATTCATCTCCCCCAGGGTATGATCGTAGACCGTGTTGAGTTTCTGTTTGACCGACTCTTCATTCCGGAGGGTTTTTTCAATCTCCACATAGTGCCGGCAATTTTCCATCTTGTTCAGGCCGTTGATAATGGCAACCGCCATCTGCTCGCAGTTCCGGTACCCGCAGGCGCCGCAGTTGAGGATATCGCTGCTGCTGGTTTTGTGCATCCTGGTAAAGACCGCCTGGATTTGCTGCTCCGAAGGGTCGATAACCATCTCCTTGAATATCGCCGACCGATCGATATATGAACGGCTGTACAGGCCATCCTCCCAGTATTTGTCCAGCAGCTTTTCCAGTTTGTTCCGGGCGAAGAGTTTCTGAAAAATATTTTTTGGCTGATATTTTTTCCGGGTCTCCATCTGCCGCTGCTCTATCAGGTATTCCACATCGTCCAGGTGTTTCCCCCGGTTCCCCGTACCGGGCCCGCCGTTACAGCCCATGGCGCAGTTAAGGCAGTCGATGAGCTTGAATACCGGGCCGTTGGATTTCCTGATAGCCTCCGAAAGGTAGGCCATGTAATGGTAGACCTCGGGGGACCCTTCGATCTTCCGGGTTTTGCTGTTGATATCCTTGTCGTAACGCTGAACCGTCCGCATGAGCCCCCCGGGGGATGAGAACAGCACCGCCCGTTCCGCCGGGGGATTATCGTAATCCTCCGCCTTATAATTGGCGATAGTATCTTTCTTGCTATCCATCCAGTTTTGGATGGAATTGAAGGTAACGTTGTAGTCCCCGATTCCGCAGGCAGCGAATTCCCGCCGCTTGGAATAGCAGGGGGATATGGCCGCGATCTTACAGTCCGAGTATTGGGGATAATATTTCTTGATAGCCTTCATCATGTGCATCATGGGGCTGTCTGCCGGAGCCAGGTAGGGGATGAGCTCGGGGCGGTACATTTCGATGAAGGAAACCAGGGTGGGGCAGGGCTGGGAAATAACCGTGAGGGGATTTTTCTTTTTCATGTAGTCCAGGTAGGACTTAACCGTCAGTTCCGCCCCGAAACTTACGTCAAAAACTGCCTTTGCCCCCAAAGATTTCAGGAGCCCGTTCAGTTCCAGGTATTTACCCTCAAAACTGGCCGCCGCAGCGGGGGCCACAATAACGACGATTTTGACGCCCTTTTTAAGATCCGCCATAAATTCATCAAAGTCATCGATCCCTATCCGCGCCCCGTGGGAGCAGACGGTGATACATTCCCCGCAGCCGATGCAGAGGTCGCTGTGGTGGTCCACAATGGCCCCGGACCCGTTGTTACACATCTTTACCGGGCACACCATGATACAACGATGGCAGTTGATACATTTATCTTCCAGAACTTTGATAATCGGCCGCATGGTGACGTTTTCCATAAATCCCCGCAAATTTAGAAAAATCAACCTTAAAAATAGCATACAATACAAAAAAAATCAAGTATCTCCGCTAATAAGTTCAGTTATTCTTTATATTGCACCAACCCTCCCTCCCGCAAAATTTTCCAGGCTTTTTCCGCTGCGCTGTCCCCGAGGAGTCGCGTCAGATCCCGGTAAAAATCTGCAGCGTCAAGGCCGTCATTTTGCGCCGCTTTCTCTAGCAGTATTGCTGTTGCCGCTGCTTTCTCCCGTATTGGCCCAATCGGTAACAGCCGGTCTTCCAGCCGCCATCGCCAGAAGAGGACGGTCTCCCGGGCGGTATTTTGTACTATCGGTCTTGAGCCCAGGAAAAGTACGCGGTCCGTTTTGCCGGGAATTGCGTTGCAAGTAGCGCGATTACGGTCCCGGTTCCGGGCGTACTCGTCCAGGAGTCCCTCTACCAGATCCGCTGCTACATTCGGTTTAGGAATCGTAAAGGGGAAGCCCTGTTCCACCGGAGCCGAAGTTTCTCCGGCCATCCATGCGGCCAGGAGCTGGTCCAGGGGCCCGGTGAAGCGGTCGAACCGGTCTTCCCCTGCAAAGGATAGATCGTTCAGGGCAAATAGGTTCCGTTGTTTGTCATCGTCCTTAACTACAAGTGCCGGGTGTTTGCCCTGTTCCCATTCGGCGTAGATCCGGGAATGTACGGTCAGGACGAACTTGTGCCAGAAGGCGGAATCCAGGAGACCCGCCGCAAAAAGCTGGCGCAGTATTTCTGCGGAATCGATGATCTCCTGGTCGTCCTGGTCCCAATATCCGTAGATCAGGTAGGCATGGGTCAGGATGCCCGCTTCCTTAAAAGCGGCGCAGGCATTAACCACATCCCTAAGGCCGATTCCCTTACCAATGCGCTTAAAACCCTCTTCAGCGGCAACCTCGATTCCTCCGGAAACGCCCACCAATCCTCCTGCAGCAAGGATAGTCGCAGTGTCCGGGGTAAAATTCTTTTCAAAGCGGATGTTTCCCCAGAAGATCAAAGACTGCTTTAGCTGTCCAGGCTGCTTTAGCTGTCCAGGCTGCTTTAGCTGTCCTGGAAGTCCCGCCTCCCGGTTCAGCAGGGCAAGGCGAAGCAGGGAATCCGACGGAGCCGCTTCGTCCACCAGATGGATGCCGCGGACGCCGGTTTTTTCCGCCTGGTCCTGCAGATGTTGGAAAAGGGCCTGTGGTTCCAGGGGCTCAAAGCACCGGATGTAGTCGAGCTGCACATCGCAGAAAGCGCAGGCGTGCCAGTAGCAGCCGTGGGCCAGGTAGGCCTTGAGCCAGCGGCCATCGGACCAGAGCCGGTGCATGGGGTTAAGATCGTCCACGGGACGGAGATAACGGGAAAAATCCACGGCGCTGTAATCGGGGAAGACGGTTCGTACTGCATCACGGTCAATATCCCCAAGGGTAGAAATACTGTTAATGCTCGGATCGCTTATAACACGGCAATCAAGGCGGGACCGGTACTTGGTTTTGTATACCGGCGTATCTTCGGTATGTTCCAGGATGGCTGCCAGGGAACCGTAACCCCGGTCAAAGGACAGGTAATCAAAGTAGTCGAAAAACGCCGGCTCCTCCATAAACCGGAGTTCCGTGTTTACATAACCGCCCCCGGCAATGGTGGTAACATTGCTGCCGTACCGGGCTTTGGCGGATGCCGCGCAGACAAGGGCCCCGGCGAGACAACCCGGGAACGGGATGGTTACGCCAATTACCAGGGGATCGTTGCCTGCGGTAATAAGCCGGTCCAGTGCGTCCCACTGATCCTCAAGCAGGGGACGGTAGAATTCCCGCAGAATATAACTGTCGAGGCCTTGCTCCACCGCAGAAAAATCCCGAAACCCTGCACTAAAACTGCCGGCGTAACGGATAAGGCTGAAGGAGGGGTCCACCGTGACGGTGATAAAGTCTGCCAGATCCGCAAGAAGTTTGCTTGCTAGGAGAGGGGCGTCATCGCTCAGGGGGTTTCCGTCCAGGGAATCCAGGCAAGCGTCGAATCGGGGACCCCCGGGGAGAACGCCGTTTGCCAAGGCCAGAAGGTGGCCGAACTCCCGATCACGGCCGCGAAGAAAATCAATCAGCCGGTCTATGGAGGAAAGCCAGCGATCCTCCTCGGAGAGGAAACGGTCTATATTATAGAGAACATTTTGATTTTTTTGGCTCGGCTTAGCCGCTGCCTTGGCGTCGGTAAAAATCCGTTCCAGTTGATTTTTTTGGCTCGGCTTAGCCGCTGCCTTGGCGTCGGTAAAAATCCGTTCCAGCCCGGGGCGGCAAAAGATCCGTTCAAAGAGGCCGATGGAATGATCCTGGACCCGGACCTGATAACCCCGGCCTTCAAGAAAAGTTTTCAGGTAATACGGGGCAGGGTAGGGGGAGTTAAGCTGCGACAGGGGCGGTTGGACCAGACAAAACACTAAAAGCCTTCCTTTGGCTGGAAGCTGGGGCAGTGGCGTCCGGTGGCGGAGAGTACCTCAAGGGAGGGGAGGTTCCGACTTTTGATGCCGAATACCGCACAGGAACGGGGGAAGGCAGGTTCCCAGGTAACCTTAAAATAGACGCACTTGAGACAGTCCGGGGCGCGGGGCTTTTTGTCCTGGTGTTCATTGTCCTTTGGCACCTAAAATCTTCTCCTGCATTCATTATAGGAAAAGCTCGGCTTTTCGCAAAGGTCCGGCATTTGACAGTTCCCGGCTCTTGGGGTATTCTTCAATAATATGAAGAAGTTGAGCGGTGTTTCCGCATCCCCGGGTATCGTTATTGGGAAGTTTTTTCTCTATCAGGGGAACGAATTCCAGGATATTCCCCGGTATGCCATAGGAAAGACTCAGATCGATTCGGAGTGGCGGCGTTTTCTTACGGCCACCGAGGCTGCGGCGGCGGATGTCCGTGCCCTGTATGACAAGGCTGTCCAAGAAACGAGTAAGGAAAAAGCGGATATTTTTCAGGCCCACCTGATGATGCTGGAGGATACGGAATTTCAGGATCAGATTAAGAAAGAGCTGGAAGCGGATCGTGAAAACATTGAATGGGTTGTTTCGGATATTTCCCGCAGAATTACCTCAAAGATGCTGTCCTCTTCCGACGCCTATCTTCGGGAACGGGCGGTGGATATTGCCGATGTGTCCCACCGGCTGATGCATAAGCTCCTGGGGGTAAAGGAATTTTCCCTGGCGGATCTGACCGAGGACGTTATCCTGGTTGCCCACGATCTTATGCCGTCGGAAGTATTAGCCATGAATAAAGATAGGGTCAAGGGTATTCTGATGGACATGGGGGGTCGGACCTCCCATACCGCCATCCTGGCCCGGGCCTTCGGCGTACCGGCGGTATTGGGGCTTTCCACGGTTACCAGGGAGATCACCACCGGTGATATCCTGGTGGTGGACGGCGGCGCCGGTCAGGTTATCATCAATCCCAGTAAGAATGTCCTGCTTAAATACCAGGATGCCATAAAACAATACCAGCGGAAACGGGATAAACTCCTTTCGGAGGTGGATCTGCCGGCGGAAACCAAGGACGGACACCGGGTATGCCTCAAGGCCAATATCGAAGTACCCGAGGAAGCGGAGGCGGTTCTGCACTATGGCGCCGAGGGTATAGGCCTCTACCGTTCGGAATTTCTTTTCCTTACCCCCGGTCAGGCTGCGGAGGAGGAGTGGCAGTACCAGGCCTATAGTTCGGTGCTGAAAGCCATGGGAGATCTGCCGGTGACTATCCGGACCCTGGATGTGGGAGGCGATAAGGTATCCCCCAATATTCAGCCGGCGGATGATAAAAATCCGCTCCTGGGCTGGAGGGCCATACGTATGTGCCTTGCCCGGCCGGACCTTTTTAAGACCCAGCTTAGGGCTATACTCCGGGCCAGTGCCTATGGAAATGTAAAGATCATGTTCCCCATGATCTCCGGGGTTGAGGAGTTGGAGCAGGCCCTTTCTTTATTGGAGGAAGCGAAGGCGGAATGCCTGCAGAAAAAGCAGCGTTTTGCCAAAAAGATAGAGGTGGGGACCATGATCGAAATCCCCTCTGCTGCCCTTACTGCGGATGTTCTGGCCCGGAAATCGGATTTTTTCTCCATAGGGACCAACGATCTTCTCCAATATACCCTGGCGGTTGACCGGGGAAATGAAAAGGTAAGCTACCTTGCCCAGCCTTTCCATCCGGCGGTACTCCGGCTCCTCAAGCTGACCATCGACGCCGCCCATTCCAGGGGTATCAAGGCCGCCATGTGCGGGGAATTGGCAGGGGCTTCCTTTGCGACGCCCATACTCTTAGGCCTCGGGCTGGACGAATTCAGCATGGCCGCCTCGGCCATCCCTATCGTTAAACGGATCATCCGGGGGACCACCCTCGAAAGCTGCCGTGACCTGGCGGAAAAAGCCATGGCCAGTGTCTCCTACAAGCAGACCGATACCTTGGTCAACGCCTGGATGGCCGAATATTTCCCCGCCAAGTGAAGGATCCGCCATAATGGAATTTGATCCCCGGGACAAGTACCGGAAGCTCCCCACGGTAGTCTTGGCCGGCCGTCCCAATGTGGGCAAATCCACCCTTTTCAATCGCCTCCTCCATACGCGGCGCGCCATCACGGATCCGACTCCGGGGGTAACCCGGGACCCCGTGGCCATGGACGCCTTTATCAACGGGAAACCCCTGCGGCTTATGGATACCGGCGGCTTTAAGCTGGACCGCAAAGCCGACGGCGGCAGGGATATTCCCGACGATACCCTGGACGACCTGGTTGTGGAGAAGACCCTGGGAGCCCTGGAAAGCGCGGATCTGATTCTCCTGATCCTGGAAGCGGGGGAACTTACCCCGGAGGATGAGGAATTCATCGGCTTGCTGCGGCCGTACCAGAAAAAACTTTTAGCGGTGGTGAACAAGACCGAGGGGGGCCGCCGGGAAAACGAGTCCTGGAATATCCTCTCTTACGGCTTTGACAAGGTTTTGATGATCTCCGCCGAACACGGGGACAATGTGGGGGATCTGGAGGACGCCATCATCGCCCGGCTCGATTTTTCCAAGGTTGAGCTTGACGATCCGGATAAGCGGCCCATCAGGATAGCTATCGTGGGGAAACCCAATACGGGGAAGTCCACCCTTTCGAACCGCCTTACCTCAACTACGGCCTCCATTGTAAGCGATATACCCGGTACCACTAGGGATGTGGTGGAGGGCCATTTTTCTTACAAGAACCGGGATTTCCAGGTCCTGGATACCGCGGGGATACGCCGGAAAAGCAAGGTTACGGAGAACATCGAATACTATTCGGTGAATCGGGCCATCAAAACCATGGATGATGCAGATATAGTATTTCTAATGATTGATGCCCAGGAGGGGCTTTCGGATCAGGACAAGAAGATCGCCGCCCTGGCGGATGAGCGGGGCCGGGGGATCATCATGGTCCTCAACAAGTGGGATACCATGCCGGATGTAAAAAACACCTTTACTGCGGTGCAGGATCGTATCCATTTCCTCTTTGGGCAGATGGAATACGCCCCCATCCTGCCGGTCAGCGCCCAAACCGGTTCCGGTATTGATGCACTGCTCAACACCGCGGTTCGGATGCACGCCCAGCTTAATCTCCACACCGATACGGGCGCCCTGAACCAGGCCCTGGAACGCTGGCTTACGGAAAGTCCGCCGCCGTCGGGCCCCCAAACCCGGTTCAAGCTGAAGTACGCCGTCCAGGTTTCGGACAACCCCGTGAAGTTTATCGTCTTCGCCTCCCGTCCCAAGGCGGTGAGCGAATCCTACGTCAGTTACCTGCGAAACAAGATACGCCGGGACCTGGGCTATTCCCTGATCCCCTTAGGCATAGAGATACGCGCTTCCGCCAAGAACGATTTGACCCGGAAGAATAGTTCCCGAAAGGATCGGCGTTGAGCCATGGCAGCCTACGGGATTGGGGATCTGGAAAAACTCCTGGGGGTTAAGGCCCATGTGATCCGCTACTGGGAAAAGGAGGTCCCCCTGATTCAGAGCCGCAAAGACCTTGCCGGCAGACGGGTCTACGCCAAGCGGGACCTGCTGATCTTCTTCCGGCTGAAGTACCTCCTCTACGATCGCCGTTTTACTATTGAGGGCGCCCGTGAACAGCTCTTCCGGGAATTTACCGGCGGCGGGATTGAAAACCAAAATCTCAAAGCGTACATTGAAGCGCTTCGCTCGGACCTGGTGGATCTGTACTTCCTGGTTCACCAGCCGGACGGTCCAACCCAGCCCCCCGCGAATGACCAAGGCCCTGTTTGATGGAAACGCTCTTTCCCCCTTTGGATCCGGAAATACGGCGGCAGGTAGATTCAATCCCCGCCCTGGTCGATCAGGTCCTCCCCATACCGAAGCGTTTCCGTTCCGGCCTGAGCCGGGATGTGGCGGAACTTTCCCGCCTCCTTACCAGCGGCCGGGGGGAGCGGAACGACTCCTACCTGAACGAAGCTCCCCTGCTCTCGGCCTACCTGCGCTACTTCCTCCCCTGGAACGTCTATCGCCTTGCCCGGCTGTTCCCGTCCCTGTCCCTCCCCCTTTCCGCCGGCGACGCCCTGACCGATCTGGGTTCCGGCCCCCTTACCCTGCCTATTGCCCTGTGGATATCCCGGCCCGATTTGCGGCAGCTCCCCCTGGAGTTCCGCTGCCTGGATCGTTCCGGCCCTGCCCTTGAGGCGGGGAAGAAAATATTCGCGGCCCTTACGGGCAGTAACACTGCTGCCAACACGGGCTGCCCCTGGACTATCAAAACAATCCGGGCTTCCCTGGGAGAGCCGGTCCGTTTCTCCAAGGCTAAGCTGCTTACCGCAGTTAATCTGTTTAACGAACTTTTCTGGAAGCTCCCCGGGGTATCGGCCCTTTCGTCCTTTGCGGAAAAACAGGCCCGCATCCTTTCGTCCCTGACCCTGGAATCGGGTTCCATCCTGGCGCTTGAGCCCGGAGTCCCCCGCTGCGGCGAATTCATAAGCCTCCTCAGGGCTTCCCTTTCCGCCAAGGGACGCCTTCCCCTTGCCCCCTGTCCCCACGCCGGTCCCTGTCCGCTGCCGGGTATTCCCGCCGCCGCCTCCCGCTCCGAAAAAGCGGATACCAAGTGGTGCCACTTTGCTTTTACCACCACCGACGCCCCGGCGGCCCTGCACCGGCTCTCGGAAGAGGCGAGGATCCCCAAGGAACGGGCCGTCCTGAGTTTTCTCCTGGCAGGACCGGTTAACGCAGCCGCAGCTTCGGCGCCGGAACCTGTCCACTCAGATTCTCTCCCGGTACGGGTCATCTCCGACCCATTCCCCCTGACCGGGACGCTTTACGGACGTTACGGCTGTTCTGCCCGGGGACTGGTACTGGTAAGCGGTAAAAGGGGCGGCGTAGAAACGCTGGAGTCCGGGACGCAGGTGACGCTTACTGCGACAACGCCGGAAAAGCGGGACGGGAAGAGCGGGGCGCTGGTACTGGGACTAAGCGCAACATTGTAAACTTAAACTTTCTATTTTTAATTTCGCTTTATCTGCCATCGCCCGTCGATTTTTTCAAATTGGGTTGATGGTAGGGAGATCTGCCGGCCGTCTTCGGTACTTAGTTTTACTGTCCCCATGACTATGTTGACCTCTATGACCTTCCAGAGGGATTCGTCGTAGTTTATTTTGCAGCCCTCCTGGGGGATGAGCCGGCGCTGTTCGTTGTAGAAATTGTGTTCGTAGGCGAGGCAGCAGAGGAGCCGGCCGCAGGGACCGGAGATTTTCATGGAATTGAGGGAAAGGTTCTGGTCCTTGGCCATTTTTATGGAGACCGGTTTTAACTTGTCCGAAACCGCGTGGCAGCAGTAGGCCCGCCCGCAGACCCCAAGGCCGCCAACTACCCGGGATTCATCCCGAACCCCTATCTGACGGAGTTCTATCCGTGTTTTAAAGATCCCCACCAGATCCTTTACCAATTCCCGGAAATCTACCCGGTTTTCTGCGGTAAAGAAAAACAGAACCTTAGCCTCCTCCAGGAGGTAATGGACCGAGACGAGTTTCATCTCCAGCCGGTGGGTTTCGATCTTTTCTTTACAGATTTGGAAGGCTTCCTTTTCCTGATTCCGGTTATAAGTGGATTTATCCAGGTCTTCCGCAGAGGCGGGCCGTTCGATCCGGGCAACCTCGGAAAAGGAGGAGGAATTCTTGCGCTGAACCGGGCCGATTATCTGGGCCAGATCCTTGCCGTAGCGGGTGGGAACCAGGACCCAGCTTCCGTTGCCCAGGGTCTCTCCCTTGTGGATGGCAAGAAAGGTTTCGTTGGAATAGGAGAGCCGGAGCCGGTATACCGGGGTGTCCGGCGCCAGAGCTTCCTCTCCGGCCACGACAATTACGTCGGTTTCCTCCATGTTGGAATCCGAGGGTTTATCCTCAAGGGCGGAGATATCTTCATCGGAAATATCGTCATCGTTATTTATATCATCATAATCACCGGATTGGGCCACAGTATTTTCCTTTATATTCGTTTGTAGAGAAACCCGCAGGTTATCACTGTAATAAATCTACCAGGAGACCGGTGATCTCATCAAGCCGGGCCAACAGTTGAACCTGACCAAGCTGACCGGACAGTATTCCCGATGCCAGCTCCTCCAGCTTTTGGTCTACCACCTCTATTTGAACTTTACGGCGCTTTTCGTGGTTAAAAAGGTAGTTTTCCGTCTTTACCGTATAACCGTTCTCCACCACATAATGTAAAAAATGCCGTACCGCCTGTTTGTACTGCTTTATTTCCTCCGCCAGGGGCCGCAGCCGTAGGGCATCACCGGCGCTGTGAACATCGTCCAGCAGTTCCTGGAGGACCTCTTCCGATGGAGGATAATCGGGCAGGGCCCCCACTTCCTCCCCTTCCCGAACGCCCTTTTCCTCAAGCAGCCGGGAGAAGGGGGTCTTTTTAAGGGCCTTAACGGAGCCCTTATCCTTGGGCTTTTGAGCCTCCCCCCGGGCCACGGTATAGGCGGCGGGATTAAAAATCGGCGCGCTGCCGGGGATGTCTATCTTATCCATGTACTTTTTCCGGACGCAGGGAAAACCTGGAAAGGGCGGATTTTACCCCCTGGGCGTCACGGTATTCGGCCACGGCCTTATCCCAGGCTTCCTCGCTCTGGCAAACGGTTACTTTGCCGTGGATAAGACATCCTTCGTCCGCCTGGATGCGCCGGGTGATGATGTCACCCAGGACCAGCCCGGTATTGAGGATGATGATCCGCTCGCTGGCAAGGATATTGCCGTACACCACCCCTCCTATGGTTACGGTGGTACCGCCGATGTTGCTCTTCATCCGGGCCTTTTCGCCCACCACAACCCGGCCGCTGGCGTTGAGGTTCCCCCGTATGCTGCCATCTACCCGGGTAAAGCCGCCGGATTCGATATCGCCGTTGATTGAGGAACCGGGACCTAAAATAGTATTTATGGAAAAATCTTCGAGTCTGCCGTTGGACACCCTAACCCCCCCGTTAAGTTCCCCAGGTCTATCGTGCGTTTTTTGCTATGCTGGAACGGATATTGAGGTACTTGAAGGGATCCACCACATCGGAACCGATATGAACCTCGTAGTGTAAATGGGGACCCGTGGAAAGTCCGGTGTTTCCGATATAGCCGATGGTTTCACCCTGCTGAACCCGCTGTCCGGTGGTTACCCGGAACTGCTGCATATGACCGTAGCGTGTATAGAACCCGTGTTTATGCTTAATAATGATGTAGTTTCCAAAGCCCGTGGCATCGTAGTCCACGGTAACCACCTGCCCGTCTGCGGCGGCCACAATGGCGTCTCCCTGACGGTAGGTGGACATATCTATTCCCTTATGGATGTAATACTGGCCCGTAAAGGGGTTTTCGTTTTGCCCAAAGAACATGGAAATATGGCCGATCCCGCCCTTAATAGGCCAAACGCTGGGGATTTCCGTGAGCAGCGCGCTCTGGGAGTCCAGGAGGGTACCAATTTCCTTAACCGGCTCCACCGCAGAGGCCAGGTACTCCGAAAGCCGGCGCACATCGTTTACTTCCTGGAGGGTACCTTCGGCGGTTTCTTTAATATCAAAAAAGGAGGAAAGATCCCCGGTCATGGATGGGGCGGAGGCCTTATTTGACGGCGTATCCACCCCAAGGGCGGAAAGGGTATTTGAAAGGGCAGCCTCAAAACCCCGGGCGGTCCGCAAAAGCCGGGAAGTTTCGTCCCTAAGCTGATCCAGGCTGGCCTGGGTGTTCTTTAGACGGCCGTCTTTTTCCGCCACGATACTCTTGGTATTGCTGTAAGAGGCGCCATACCAGAAGAATGCCCCCACAATACCCGCCAAAACCAGGGCTGCACAGCACAGAGACAAAACAGTTACATGGAGATTGTAGACCCTCTTTTCCGAATGGGGGACCAAAACAACGGTATAACGACGGGTTAGGGCTCTGAAAATGGTTTGCAGGAAAGAGATGAGTCCCTTACCAAACAAAAGGGTCAGGTTTTTCGCCTTTAAAACCAAGTTATTCTCAAACCGTTTATATTCGTGAACCGACGCCAATATACACCTCAATAATAATTATCGGAACAAATTCTTATTTCAGGACATCAAATAGTATAACACCCTATTATTGTTGTATCCTAAATAACTTCTTTTGTCAAATACCCTGGTTTGACAATACCCTGTTTTGACAAAAAAGCCGGTAAAGGATATACTATACCGTGAATTTATCTTAACGAAACGAGATTTTCAATAAAAATGAAACATTTTTTGAAGATTGGGATAGTTTTTTTTGGTTTACTGTCCCTGATGGCTTTTCTCGTTTCCCTCTACCTTGCCCGGGATCTTTATAAAAGTACCTCCGGTGACGCCGTTTCCCCCCGAAATTATCATTTTTCCCTTTATTTACCCGATAACCGGAATTCCTTCTTTACTGGGATTATCCAGGGGGCGGAACAGGCGGCGGCGGAGTTGAACGCGGCGGTTTCCATCCATTCTATAGATCCGGCGAAGAACGAACTGGAAATGGCCTCCTATACGGGGATTGATGGGGCCATTGTCTGTCCCTACCTGGAGGATGCCCTGGCCCGGCGGCAGCTGGATAAGCTGGGGAATCGGCAGATCCCGACGGTGATCATCAACCACGATGTTCCCAACGATCAACCCTGGCCTTTTATCGGGTCCAACAACTTCGATGTGGGCCGCAGAATCGGCCTGATGGCGGGAAGTATCAGCGAGGGGCCCCTGCGGCTTGCCCTGGTGTACAGCGATAAGGCCCCGGGAATATACGGTGAGCGGGAACTTGTAGAGATGGGGCTTAACGCGGCCCTTGGGGAACGGCTTGCCGCGCCGGTTCTGGGGCTGCGGACTAACCTGAATCCCCTGGACGCTGAGGAACTCCTCTACCGGCTCTTTCGGGCCAACCCGGATATCAATACCATCGTTTTTACGGATCCCAATGATACCCTCGCCGCCGCCCAGACCCTGGTTGATATGAACCTGGTGGGTCAGGTGCATATCATCGGCTTTGGGGACGATCCGGGAATCCTGGAAAATATCCGCAAGGGGGTTATCGCCTGCAGCGTCCTGACTAACCCGGAACGGATCGGCTATGAGGCGGTTCGTTCCCTCTGGTCCCTGCAGCAGACCGGGTATACCCCGGCGTCCATCGACACGGGGATAAAGATCATCGACGGGAGCAGCCTGTGACGCTGTCTTTGATACGGAGGATACGTAATTCAATCAGCCTGCAAATGCTCCTGAGCAGTTTAGGAGTGTTTTTCATCCTGGTCCTTTCTACCGCCTACATCTTGTTTTCCTCCATGCGCCTCCAGACCGTTTCGGACCGGAGTTTTGAACGGGAACGGTTTATCACCTCCATCCGGAAGGGGCTGGAGGACTACCAGGGACCGTTACTGAATTACCTTTCCACCCGTTCCTCCAATGCGCTCTCACAAATACTGATTGATACCCAGGCCCTGCGATGGCAGCTTCCCACCTATATGCCCATCAATGCGGATCAGACGGATCTTAAGGAACGGGAACTCTACTCTCTGATCCGTTCCTACCTGGATCTGGCGGATCAGGCTATGGAAGAAAAGCGGGGGCGGAATATTTCAGCCTATACCCGGATCTACGATGAGATGGCGGGGCTTCTGGAATATATCAACAGCGAGATAGGCAAAATCAGCCTTGAACGGTCCCGGAACCAGATGGATGCCTATGGAATATTTATCGCCGATGCATGGTCGGTGCAGCTTTGGAACTTCCTGTTTATCATTTTTGTTTCTATTTTTGCCACACTGATGCTGCTCAACGCTATCGGGCGGATCACCAGCCCGCTGGTCCGGCTTTCCGCCATGGCGGTGGAGATCTCTGCGGGAAATTTTGATAGTAACGACATTGAAACCAGTTCCGTCCAGGAAATGGATCAGCTGGTGCAGGCCTTTAACCGGATGAAGCGGGACATCCACCAATATATAGAAGAAATACGCCGGCAGGAAAATATCAAACAGGAGTTTATGCAGGAACGGATGCGGAATATGAAGATGGAGGGGTTGGTACGGCATATGGAGATCTATGCCCTCCAGGCTCAGATGAATCCCCATTTCCTGTTCAACACCCTGAATACGGGGATGCAGCTTGCCATCGTAGAGGGCGCGGACCGGACCGGAGAATACATGGAATACCTGGCCAAGCTTTTCAGGCATATCATCCGGAATAAGGATATCATCGTTCCCCTGCGGCACGAGATTGAGGGCCTGAACTACTACTTTTACCTGCTAAAGGTGCGGTTTCCCAAGAATCTGGATCTGATCCTGGATTGTGACGATGCCCTTCCGGATCGGTACCAGGTACCGGTGTCCATACTTCAGCCCCTGGTGGAGAACTGCGTGATCCATGCCTTTAAGGACAGCCCTGCCTATCCCGGGGAAAGTCCCTCCCGGCAATCCCGGATCAGGGTGAGCGCAGCCCTTGAGGAGGACCGGCTGGTGCTGCGGGTGCAGGATAACGGCAGCGGTATGGCAAGCGAAACCCGGGAAAATCTGCTCCATCCCCAGTCGATAGACAAGTCCTCCCTGTCCCGGGTTATGGGCCTGGAAAACGTGATCCAACGGCTGTATTTCTTCTATCCCGACGACCCATTGGTAGTAGACATTGAAAGCGGCAAAAATGGAGAGGGGACTGCCATCATTATCCGCATCGATACCGGGAGGAAACCGTGTATAGAGTTTTGATTGTGGACGATGAGGAGCCGGTATTGGACAGCTATGAATTTATGCTGAAAAGTACCGCCGACTTTAGTCTGGCAGGAAAGGCCCGTACGGGGTATGAAGCCCTGGCGCTGATCTACGAGCTTGAGCCGGATCTGGTTTTTATGGATATCAACATTCCCGGTCTGGACGGTCTTGAGGTTATCGGCGAGGTCCGCAAGAAATTTGCTCCCATGGTCTTTATCCTTTCCACCGCCTATGAACGGTTTGATTTGGCTCAGCGGGCCATACCCCTGGGGGTGTTTGCCTATCTGGTTAAACCGGTATCGAAAAAAACCTTTTTCTCTACCCTGGATACTGTTCGGGAAGCCCTGGAGAACAGGGTTACTGAAGAGGGCCCCCAGGGTGATGATGAGCCGGAAAGGCAGTTCCTGCGGAAGACCATCTGGAAGGAGATATCCCCGGAGGATTGGGAGCGGTGCCGGGAGCGGTTTAACCTGTCCTCAGATAAGGGGATAGTCCTGTTGGTGGAACTGGACCAGGATACGGAACTGTGGTGTAAAAAAATTGCCGAACAGCTTTCCTTCCGCCACCACTGCCGGTACGACGTGATGCTGAACCGCGGTCTCTTTCTGATCCTTGAGGATATGGGCCGGGATACTCTGGATGGACAGGTGACCGTAATACTGCGGGATATTAAGCTTCCGGAAGGGTCCTGTTATTACGGCATCGGCGAGGTACGGCCGGGGCAGCTCCTGTACCAGTCTTGTAACGGGGCTCTCCGGGAATTGCAGAACCGGCTGAACCGGACCGATATGCTGCTCCGGGAACGGATGCGGATTATCCAGATTCGCCATAAGATCGGTATCGCCGGGGCGGAGGAGGTAAAGAAACTGTTTAGGTCCCTCTGGGAGGAGGTCTTTACCTATTGTGATTTTACCCTGGCCAAGGCGAAGATGGCTGCCCTGTTTACGCTCCTCATCGACGATTGTACGGGGTGCTACGGCGCCCATTCGGAGGAGGACCCCCCCCTTAACCCCGCAGAGGAAATTCTGCCCCTGCGGGGATTGGCCGAATGGGAAACCTGGGCTTCCGATGCCTTTGGGAGGCTCCTGTTCCGGGCCACCCTGTACCGGTCCGGCAGTTTCCCCATGCCCCTCAGTAAAGCTATCGAGTATATCCACGAACATCAGACCGAAGGTATACAGCTCAGTTCCGTGGCCGAGGCTGCCCAGGTTTCGTCAGCTTACCTGAGCCGGCTTTTTTCGGAGCACCTTAAAACAAACTTTGTGGATTACCTTACGGAACTGCGTATGGAAAAGGCGGAGAAGCTTATCCTGGAGGGGAAGATGAATGTTAAAGAGGTTGCCTTTGCGGTGGGATATCAGGACCCAAATTACTTCAGCAAGATATTTAAGAAGACCACCGGCGTTCTGCCTACGGGATATGCGGCGGAGAAGAGGGGGGAAGGGTGAAAAAAACAGCGGGGCGCGGGGTTCTTTTTTTGATAGCGCTGGTGTTTCTATCCTGTTCGGGGAGGAACGATACCTCTGGGACAACGCCGGTGCCGTCCTTGCCGCCTGCGGCTGCGTGGACGGGCGAGGGCGTCCCGGAGGCGGGCGGGGAAAAGCGGGTGACCATTGGGCTCTCGGTGGCTACGGCGACTTTTATTATTGAGCGGTGGAACAAGGATGTAAAAGTATTTTCCGGGGCTGCCCAGGGACTGGGGGCGGATGTGCTGGTTCAGCTTTCCGCCGGGGGGACCCGGGAGCAGATTGCGCAGATAAACTATATGGCGAACCAGAAGATAGATATCCTGGTGGTGATTACCCACGACTCGGAGGCCATAGCCGGGGCGATCAAACAGGTCCGGGACGCGGGGATTCCGGTGATCGCCTATGACCGGCTGATCCTGGGGACCCCCATCGACGCCTACATCTCCTTTGACAGCAGGGAAGTGGGCCGTCAGTTCGGCAGAGCCCTGAAGGAAGCGGTTCCCCAGGGTACCTATCTGGTGGTAAACGGTTCGGTTCACGATATTAACAGTTTTGATATCAGCAAAGGGCTGCATGAGATCCTCGATCCGGATATTACGGCCGGCAAGATAAGGGTAGAACGGGAGATATGGCTTGAGGAGTGGAGCTTTGACGAAGCCCTGGAAACTATCGGGGCTATCTTTGAAGAAACCACCGCCTATGACGCCATTGTCTGCGGCAACGACAGTATAGCTAACGCGGCGATACAGCTCTTATCGGAACGGCGCCGGGCCGGGGAAGTGGTAGTGGTAGGCCAGGACGCGGAGCTTATCAGCTGCCAGCGGGTGGTGGAGGGACTCCAGCTTATGACGGTGTATAAGCCCATCGGGACACTTGCCGCCCGGGCTGCCCGGCTTGCCATGGCCATGGCGGAAAAGCGGGACTACCCTCCGGACGGCATGGTGGATAACCAGAGCGGTTCCATGATCCCCGGATATATCGAGATGCCCATTGCGGTGAACAGACACAATATGGATGTGGTGATACGGGACGGGTTCCACTCCCGGGAGGATATTTACCGCAATGTGCTCAACGGGGCGGTTGAGTAGGTAAAATAATGATATCAAAACATTCCTTATTTTCCTGGTTGTTTTCCGGGAAAAAAGATAATTCTTTGCTTTTATCAAAACATTACGATTTCGGAAAATTGAATTCCACCGGCATAATGAATAATAACTTATTTATTCTGGAGGAATAAAATGAAAAAGATTTGTACGGTTCTTATTGTTCTCTTAGCCGCAGCTTCCATGGCCTTTGTGGGCTGTAAAAAGAAGGAGAGCGTCAGTGGAACTTCTGCCGCTCCTGCAGCCGGTGGTACGGCCCTGATCGGTCTTGCCATGCCCGAAACCCATGTGCTGCGCTGGCAGAAAGACGGCGCGTCCCTCAAATCCTTCGCGGAATCCAAGGGTTACCGCGCGGAAGTTGCCTACGGCGATGCGGACCAGAGCCAGCAGAACCGGCAGGTCCAGGGTTTCCTGACCCAGGGCGCCAAGCTGCTCATAATCGGCAACGTCAATGACGGCGTCAATTCGGTGGTCGCCGAAGCCGCCCAGGACAAGGTTGCGGTAATCGCCTACGACCGGCTCATCATGGGCTCCGCGGATTATGATTACTACATCACCTTTGATAACTTCAAGGTCGGCCAGTTCCAGGGTCAGGGCATCGAGACCGCGCTCAACCTCAAGTCCGCCACCGCCGCCAGCCCCAAGAACATTACCCTGTTCGCCGGCTCCCCCACGGACAACAACTCCAAGTTCTTCTTTGACGGCGCCATGAGCGTCCTCAATCCCTACGTTAAGAGCGGCGTCCTCAAGGTGGTTGGTCCCTATCCCGAGACTTCCGCCGATGCGGCCAACTTTACCCGTATTGCCACCGAAAACTGGCAGGCTCCTATCGCCAAGACCCGGATGGAAAACCTCCTCAGCAACGACGCCCGGACCGTAACCCTGGACGCGGTGCTCGCCCCCAATGATACCCTGGCCCGGGCCATCATCGAAGCCTGTCTGGCGGATGCCAAATATACCGGCAGCGGTAAGCTCCCGGTAGTTACCGGTCAGGATGCGGAATTTGATTCCGCCCTGTCCATTAAGAACGGCCAGCAGTACATGACCGTGTTCAAGGATACTACCAAACTGGCGGAAGCCGCCATCATCCTGGCGGATCAGATCCTCAAGGGTCAGGCTCCTAATATCCCCGGCGCTTCCCTTGCCTCAGGCAGCCTGACCAGCATCGGCGACACGGGAAAGAAGGTGGTAAAGGCCTACCTGCTTGAACCGGTAATTATCACCAAGGATAATATTTCCGTTCCGGTGAACGCCCAGTTCTATACGGATGCCGAAGCGGCTCAGCTCAAATAGTGATACTATTCGTGTTTGACGTGTAATCCGGAGGAAGCGGGGTGGAGAAAATTCTTCTCCCGCTTCCTTTTGCAGTAAAGGATGAACCATGAGCGGCGAATACATACTGGAGATTGAGGATCTTACCAAGGAATTTCCCGGGGTGCGGGCCCTTGATAAGGTTAATCTGAAGGTAAAGAAGGGAGAGATCCATTCTCTCTGCGGAGAAAACGGCGCGGGGAAATCGACCCTGATGAGCGTTATCAGCGGGGTCTATCCCAAAGGTTCCTATGACGGGAAGGTTTTTTTTAAGGGTAAGGAAACTAATTACCACAACGTTAAGGACAGTGAAAAGGAAGGGCTTGCCATTATCCATCAGGAACTGGCCCTGAGTCCCTATCTGTCAATTTATGAAAATATTTTTCTTGGGCATATGAAAACCCGGTTTGGAATTATCCACTGGGATCAATATATACGTGAATCAAAAAAATATCTGGCCCGGGTGGGTCTTAACGAGAACCCCGCTACGGTGGTCAGTAAGCTGGGGATTGGCAAGCAGCAGCTGGTGGAGATTGCCCGGGCGCTTTCCAAACAGGTGGAACTCCTCATCCTGGACGAGCCCACATCATCCCTGAACGATGATGAGAGCGCCAAGCTGCTGGACCTGATGCTGGAATTCAAAGCCCAGGGCATAACTTCGGTGATGATATCCCATAAGCTGAACGAGGTCCTTAAGGTGGCCGACACGGTAACGGTACTGCGGGACGGGAAATCCATTTCGTCCTTTGATGTAAAGGCGGATAAGCTCACCGAGGACATGATCATCCGTGACATGGTGGGCAGGGATCTTACCCACCGTTTCCCGGAGCGGAAGTCCGCCCCGGGGGAAACCATACTGGAAGTGAAAAACTGGACCGTCTATCACCCGGAATACCATACCATTAAGGTTGTGGACAACGTTTCTTTTTATCTGCGGAAGGGGGAAATTCTCGCTTTCTGCGGCCCCATGGGCGCGGGGCGTACCGAGCTGATGATGAGTGTCTACGGCAAATCCTACGGTTCCCGCAGTGAAGGTGAGGTGTACATCAAGGGAAATAGGGTAAACCTGCATTCCGCCAAGGAGGCTATCAGCGCGGGGCTTGGCTATGTATCGGAGGATCGGAAGAGTCTGGGGCTCATCCTGATCCAGGATATAAAAACGAATATTTCCCACTCCAGTCTGGATAAGATTTCCCGGTTTGGGGTGGTGAACGGTCAGCAGGAAATTGAGGAGGCGGAGAGGTACCGCAGGGAACTGCGGATAAAAACTCCGTCGATAAACCAGCTTACCCGGAACCTCTCCGGCGGGAACCAGCAGAAGGTGGTGGTAAGCCGCACCCTTTTGGCGGACCCGGATATCTTTATTGTGGATGAGCCTACCCGTGGCATTGATGTGGGGGCGAAATCGGAAATCTACGATATCCTGAATGACCTGGTAAAGGCGGGTAAGAGTGTTATCATGATAAGTTCCGAACTTCCCGAAGCCCTGGGGATGGCGGATCGGATCTATGTTATGAACGAGGGAAAGATAAAGGGTATGCTTATGCATGAAGAGGCAACCCAGGAAAAAATTATGCATATGGCACTGGTAGGATAGAACTGTTTAAGGGGAGTATATCATGAGTGATGAGGCAAGGGGAAAAACGAGTATTTCTGCGCTGATCAAGAGTAATATCAGAAACTATTCTATGTTTATCATACTGGTTCTGATCCTGATCGTTTTCGGTTTTCTGACTAACTGGATCAATTTCAGTTCCCGGAATATTTCTTATATTTTTATCCAGTACAGTTATGTGCTTATCCTGGCGGTAGGCATGGTGCAGGTTATTATCATAGGGGGCATCGATCTTTCGGTCGGTTCGGTCTGCGCCTTTGTGGGGGCTATCAGCGCCATGGTGTACAACACCGGCGTGGGGATGCCCGTAACATTGCTGGCGGCCCTGGTCATGGGACTTGTCATCGGTATGTTCCAGGGGGCCTGGATAGCCTACGCAAATATTCCGGCCTTTATCGTGACTCTGGCGGGGATGCTCCTCTTCCGGGGGCTTACCTACATCATTACCAAGGTAAACCCCATAGCCCTGAAGGACGATGGGTATAAGCAGATGGCTTCCGGGTCCTTCGATATCCCGGGGCTGGAGATCAACGGTTTCCACTTTACCGCATTAATCATAGGGCTGCTGGTTTTTGTACTCTTTATTGCTGCGGAAATCATAACCCGGCGGAGCCGGATCAAAAATCATTTTGACATTTCCCCTGCCCCTATAATGCTGGGGAAGGTTGTGATTGTCGGCGTCCTGATCCTGAGCCTGAGCCAGCGTTTCGCCACGTACCGGGGCCTTCCGGTGGTGGTGATCGTTCTGGCCATCACCATATTGGTGTTTCATTTTATGATGAAAAACACCGTCCTCGGACGGTATATCTACGCCGTTGGGGGCAATGCCCGTTCGGCAAAACTTTCGGGTATCAACTCGGAGCTGATAGTGTTTATCGTGTTCTGCATCATGGGCGTACTGACCGGTCTTGCGGCGGTGGTCTCCACGGGGTACATGAACTCCGCCCTTCCCCAGGCGGGGAACCTCTTTGAGATGGATGCCATTGCGGCCTGTTATATCGGCGGTGTTTCCGCTTCCGGCGGTATCGGAACCGTGGTGGGGGTCATCGTGGGCGCCCTGGTGATGTCCGCCATCAACAACGGTATGTCCCTGATGAACCTGGGGCAGCACTATCAGTATGTGGTTAAGGCTATCATCCTGCTCCTGGCGGTATTCTACGATGTGTATTCCCGGCGTAAGGCCGGTTTGGGTTGACAGTCCCGGGGTATTGCATATATTCGCAATCCTTGCTATCTTATCCCAATTACAGGCGTCTATTATCGTTTTTTTCCATAATATAATGATATAGTCAATCGACTCAGTTTATGGCTAAGGAGTATGTAGAAAAATGGGCATCGATATAACCAAGATGCGGAACATTGGGATCAGCGCGCATATTGACTCGGGGAAAACCACCCTTTCGGAACGGATTTTGTTCTATTGTGACAAAATCCATGCCATCCACGAAGTCCGGGGAAAGGACGGGGTTGGGGCCACCATGGACCACATGGAACTCGAGCGGGAGCGGGGAATTACGATTCAGTCCGCTGCGACCCAGGTTGAATGGAAGGATTATACCATTAACCTGATTGATACACCCGGACACGTGGACTTTACCATTGAGGTTGAGCGCTCCCTGCGGGTGCTGGACGGGGCGATTCTGGTGCTTTGCGCGGTAGGCGGGGTTCAATCCCAGTCTATCACCGTAGATCGGCAGTTAAAACGCTACCATGTTCCCCGGATTGCCTTTGTGAATAAGTGCGACCGTACCGGGGCGAACCCCTTCAAGGTACGGCTCCAACTCCGGGAAAAACTGGGGCTCAATGCGGTGATGATCCAGATTCCCATTGGGCTTGAGGATAAGCTTGAGGGCCTGGTGGACCTGATCACCATGAAGGCGGTGTACTTTGACGGCGATTCGGGGACCGATCTCCGGTATGCCGAGATTCCTCCCCACCTTAAGGCGGATGCGGAAAAGTACCGGGAAGAGATGATCGACGCGGTTTCCCTCTTTTCCGATGATTTAGCGGAGAAATTCCTAGGCGGGGAGGATATCCCCGAGGAACTGATCCATGCCGCTATCCGTAAGGGGACTCTGTTGGAACAGTTTGTGCCGGTGATGATCGGCTCGGCCTATAAAAACAAGGGGATTCAGACCCTGTTGGATGCGGTGGGCAGCTATCTGCCAAACCCCACGGAAGTAAAGAATTACGCCCTGGATCTGGACCACGGAGAGGAGCGGAAGGAGCTTATTTCCGAGGAAAAGAGTCCCACGGTGGCCCTGGGCTTTAAGCTTGAGGACGGCCAGTATGGTCAGCTTACTTACGTGCGGATCTACCAGGGTTCCCTGAAAAAGGGTGAGGAACTTATCAATACCCGGGCTCGGAAGAAGTTTAAGGTGGGCCGGCTGGTACGTATGCACTCCAACGATATGGAAGACATTACCGAAGGGGCGCCCGGGGATATTGTGGCCCTCTTCGGCGTTGAATGCGCCTCCGGGGATACTTTCTGCGGCGGCGGGCTTAACTACGCCATGACATCCATGTTCGTCCCCGAACCGGTTATCTCCCTGGCTATCAACCCCACGGACAAGAAGTCGGCGGACCAGATGGCTAAGGCGCTGAACCGCTTTACGAAAGAGGACCCCACGTTCCGTACCTTTGTGGACCAGGAATCCAATCAGACCATCGTCCAGGGCATGGGGGAACTCCACCTGGAAGTCTACATTGAACGGATGCGCCGGGAGTACAAGTGCGAAGTGGAGACCGGGATGCCACAGGTAGCCTACCGGGAAGCCATTCAGACGCGGTCGGATTTTAACTACACCCACAAGAAACAGACCGGCGGTTCCGGGCAGTACGGCAGGGTGGCGGGTTATATGGAACCCTACAGCGATGGGGACTACGAATTTGTGGACAACATCAAGGGCGGGTCCATCCCCAACGAGTTCATCCCCAGCTGCGATAAGGGCTTTAAGGAAGCGGTCAAGCGGGGCAGCCTCATCGGGTTCCCCATCGTCAATATCCGCTGCGTGATCAACGACGGAGCGTCCCATCCGGTGGACTCCTCGGACATAGCCTTCCAGTTGGCAGCCATCGGCGCTTTCCGGGAAGCCTATAACAAGGCCAAGCCCTGTATCCTGGAGCCTATCATGAAGGTCGCCGTTGAGGGTCCTACGGAATTTCAAGGAAATATTTATGCCTCAATTAACCAGAGGCGTGGTATAATATCCGCATCCACCGAGGATGGAACCTTCTCCCGTGTGGAGGCTGAGGTTCCCCTGAGTGAAATGTTTGGCTATTCCACGGTACTTCGATCCTTGACCCAGGGTAAGGCCGAGTTCACCATGGAATTTGAAAAGTACGGCAAAGTTCCGTCCAGCATTTCCGAAGCCCTCGTTAAGGAATACGAGGAAAAACGAAGAAAAGAGCAGGGAAGGTAGCAAAAATGGTTAAGCAGGAACTGATACAGAGGAGTCCGGTGAGGATCTTCGAGAAATCCATCCACGGCGGGCTTGGGGCCGGGGAGGTGGGGATTATTTCTTCCCAGAGCGGTATCGGCAAGACTTCGGTGCTGGTGCAGATCGCCCTGGACAAACTGTTGCAGACCAAAAAGGTCATCCACGTATCCTTTACCCAGCATACCGACTATGTTTTGGCCTGGTACGAGGATATTTTTGACGAATTTATCAAAAAGAAGAACCTGGAAAATGCCCGGGATGTTAAGAATGAGCTGATAAAGAATCGGGTCCTGATGAATTTTAACCAGGACGGGGTTACGGGGGATCAGATACTCCGGAGCCTCCGGGCGATGATCGTGGACGGGGGCTTTAAGGCCGAAGCGCTGATCATCGACGGCTTTGATTTTACCAAGATGAGCCGGGAACGGCTCGCCGCGATTAAAGGCTTTGCCAAGGAGCAGGGGTTTTCGGTCTGGTACAGCTGCACCGTTACGGGTGAAAGCGCGGCCTACGACAAAAAGAGCATTCCCCTGGTGATCGGCGATTTTGTGGATCTGGTGGATGTGGTGATCGTCCTTGAACCTAAGCAGGATCATATCGCCCTCACGGTATCGAAGGACCGGGATACCTATAACCCGGAACACCTGGCCCTCAAACTGGACCCCAAGACACTGCTTATTCTTGAGGAATAGGGGTTTCATTCCGGAGCCGATTTTCCAAGAAGATAACCATGGTCAAGTTCTGTCTTGTATTTCCGAAGCCTCATGAATGGAAACGAAGAAAAGAGCAGGGAAGGCAGTAAAGATGGTTAAGCAGGTGCGGATCTTCAAAAAATTTTTCCACAGTGGGCTTGTAATACCGGTAGGGATCTTCGTTGCAAGCTGCCTGGGAATTTCCTGTGCCTCATCGGGCGAGGCGCAGGCGCTCGACTCGACAAATACTACCAGACGGTGGGTGGAGTTATTTCCCCAGCGGGGGCATAGCTTCGTTGTATCCTCCGTCGCCTATAGCCCTAACGGTAAATTTATCGTTTCCGGTTCCGCGGATAGTACGGTCAAAATATGGGATCTTGAAACCGGCCGGGAAATATGGACCTTTCCGGAACATGATTCCACGGTAAAATCCGTAAGCTACAGCCCCGATGGCCGGTTTATCGCCTCGGGTTCTGCAGATTATACTATCAGAATATGGGACGTTGAAACCGGCCAGAGCTTACAGACCCTTTCCGGACATACTTCAGTTGTCAACTCCATCGCCTATAGCCCTGACGGGCGTTTCCTCGCTTCCGGATCAAGCGACAGGACTATCAGAATATGGGACGTTGAAACCGGTCAGAACTTAAAGACCCTTTCCGGGCATTCTTTGTGGATAAATTCCGTACGATACAGCCCCGATGGCAGAACTATCGCTTCCGGCTCCAGGGATAGTACCGTAAAACTGTGGAACGCCGAAACCGGCCGGGAACTGCGGACCCTCTCCGGACATACCGATGAGGTGAATGCCATCCGGTTCAGTCCCGACGGTAAGTTTATCGCCACCGGTTCTTCGGACAATACTATCAAAATATGGGATACCGTAAACGGCCGGGAGCTTCGTACCCTTACTGGGCATACCGGGGTAGTACGGGCCTTGGACTACAGTCCCGATGGCAAGTATATTGCTTCCGGTTCCAGTGTAGATTCGACCATCAAGATATGGGATGCCGGGACCGGAGAGGAACTCCGGAGCTTTGGTTCCACCGGTATCGAAACCCTAAGTTACAGCCCCAATGGCAGGTTTATTGCTTCAGGCTGTCTGGACAATACCATACGGCTATGGGAAGCCTCGACAGGCCGGGAAACCCAAAGCTTGGTTGGCCGGTCCTCCTGGGTACGGGCTCTGGCCTACAGTCCTGACGGCAGGTATATCGCCTCCGGCTCAACGGACAGGATCATTCGGATTAGGGAAACCGGAAGCGGCCGGGAAATCCTGACCCTCCGGGGACACACCGCTTCTGTGCGTGCGGTGGCTTACAGCCCCGATGGTAAGTATGTCGCTTCCGGCGCCGCGGACAACACAATTAGAATATGGGACGCGGCAACCGGCCGGGAACGGCTAATCATCTTTGGACACTCTTCTATAGTAAAATCAGTGGCCTACAGTCCCGATGGGCAGTATCTCATCTCCGGCTCATCGGATACCACCGTTAAAGTATGGGAGCCCCAGAGCGGTAAGGAGTTATGGACCTTCACGGGACATTTCGACGGGGTTAACTCGGTGGCCTATAGCCCCGACGGTATGAACATTATTTCCGGGGCTGCGGATAACACCATTAAAATATGGAATGTGGCAAGCGGATCCGTTTTGGCGACCCTCCGGGGCCATACTGCCCCGATACTATCCCTGAGTTATAGTCCGGATGGCCGGTATATCGCCTCCGGTTCCATGGACGGGACCTTCAGGGTATGGGATGTTGAAGGGGGTAAGGAGATATGGATTATTTCGGGTTATTCGAATTATATAAAATCCGGCCTTGCCTACAGTCCCAACGGCAGATTCATAGCCGCCACCATGAAAAACAAAAGCATTGGGATATTTGATGCTGCAACCGGCCGGGAGCTTAGGACCCTGTCGGGGCATACCGGCGAAGTATATGATCTTGCCTATAGCCCCAATGGATTGTTCCTGGCTTCCGCTTCCCTGGACGGCGCCACCCGTACCTGGGATATCACAACGGGCCGGGAAATTACCCAAAGTATCGGCTTTAACGACGGCGAGTGGATCAGCATTACCCCCGACGGGTATTACACCGCATCCGCCAGGGGCGATAGGTACTTCAATGTCCGGGTAGGTAAGGATGTTTATGGTTTGGAGCTCTACCGTCCGGCCTTTTATAATCCCTCCATAGTTCATGCCCGACTTCAGGGCCGAAAAATTCGGAATTCCCGGTCTCTCCATAATATTAATACCCTTGGTATTCCCCCAACCCTTAACATCAATTTTTTCGCGGGACTATCCGTAACGGCTAGCGATCAAAACTTCCCCCTGCAAAGTTTCAGGGTCTACCTGAACGGCAAACTTATTGGGGCGGACAAGCTGGACGGCCTTGCCGGGCTTGGCCTTAAGGCGGCGCCCACGGGGATCTCCGTAACGGGAAAGCGTAAGGAGGTGGAGTTTGAACTGCCCCTGACTTTGGATGCCGGAACGAACAGGATTGATGTGACGGTCTTTAACGGCTATACCGAAGGCCGGGCTTCCCTAACGGTAGAACCGCCTCGGGGCAACAAGCAACTTGCAACGCAGTTCCCCGCAGAGGAAGAGGCGCTCCCCAATCTCCGGATTCTCTCCATTGGGGTCAGCCGTTATGATGAGCCCCGGATAAACCATTTGGGGTTCGCGGTTTTTGACGCCCGGGAAATGGTCAATGCATTCAAAGCCCAGGAGGGAAAACTGTACGGAACCGTGACCAGTGCCCTTATCGCCACCGGGGAGCTGCAGCCTCCGACAAAAAGCAATATCACCCGGGAACTGGGGAACTTTTTTAAAGGGGTTACATCCCAAGACACCGTAATACTGTTTCTTTCCGGGCACGCCGTGAATGACGAGGATGGAAACTATTATTTCCTCCCTTCGGATATACGGCTTACCCCGGACGGTTCCATGCCCTATGCGGAAGCCCTATCCTGGGAGACAATTTCCGCAGCCCTGGATGTGCCGGGGAGAAAATTGCTGTTCGTCGATTCTTCCCATTCCGCGGGGATATCCGCCGGAAATATCCGCCCTGTGGATACTGTCCGGCTTGCCATGGATCTAAAGCCCCTCCGGTCCCTGCTTTTTACTTCCAGCAGTGGGGATGAACTTTCATTGGAAAGCGCCGATTATAAGCTCGGTCTGTTCACCTACGCAATCATCGGAGCTATGAACGGAGAAGCGGATTCGAATAGGAACGCTTTGATAACCATGAGGGAGCTGGACTCCTTTGTATCGAAGAAGGTGTTGGAACTTTCTAATGGAACCCAGCATCCCTCAATTATCGGTCTTGAGGACTATGCGGACTTTAACCTCGCGGAGACGAAATAAATTAGCTGAACTTTTCCCAGGCGACCAGCTTTTCCAAGGGGTGACGCTGGGTATGTCTTTCCGCCGGGGCGGCGTTATCCGCGGGGTAACCCAGGATTAGCAGAGCTGTGGGAACCAGATTCTCCGGGATGGCGAATTCCGCTATGAGCTTAGCGGGATCGAAGAACATTACCCAGAGGGTACCCAGACCAAGCTCTACCGCCTGGTACATAAGCTGGGTAGTTACGATGCTGGCGTCCACCTCGCCGCTCTTGGCGCCGTCGTATTTCCGGACCCAGCATTCGTTTTTATCATAACAAACAATAAGTACCGCCGGTGCGCCATAACGGCAAGAGGTACAGAGGTCTATCTTTTTGAGGCCCTCCGCCTCAGTTACCGCCAGGATACGATGGGGCTGTTTGTTTCCCGCCGTGGGGGCCGCTCTCCCGGTTTCAAGGATGACATTCAGGGTTTCTTTTTCCACCGGTTTGTTCTTGTACTGGCGGACTGAAAAACGGCTTATGGATAATTCTTTAAAGCTCATGGGATGACTCCTTTTACTTCACATATCTTAGTATACATAGAGAAATACAATAAGCGCAATAGCCGCCTTGGGAATTGCTGGTTGGGATATGCCGTCAGCCCCGGATGGCAAACCGTACGGGGTACCGGTACCGTACCGCCACTGCGGCGCCGTTAGCCTGGGCCGGTTTGCCCTGTAGCCCCTGGAAGGCTTTTATCGCCGCCTCACCGAAGCCCCGGTTTTCCGGGGTTTCCCGCAATATCGTTATCTGCCGTACCTGTCCGTGGTGGTCCACGAAGAGTTCCAGGTAAACCATGCCTTCTATTTTGGCCCGCAGCGCAATGGGCGGATATACCAAGCGTTCTCTTATTTCGCCTTCGGAAAAGACCGGGGCCGCAGAAACCTTGTGCATGGGCAGGTAATCTTCCTGTACGTATTCAACCTGCCGGGGCGCTATGATACCGGAAACAACGATCTGATCCGGCACTTCATCGGTTTCGATCATTGTCTCTGCGATGGCTTCTATGGTGTTCGAGGCGGATTCCGTATATTCTGTTTTTGGTGGTGGAGGTGGCAATTGTGGAAGAGGTTCCTCCTCCTGTATATCCGTAAGCTTCATCACCATTGGGGGTTGTTCAATTACCATGGGGATGGCGTTAACCCGTATGACAAAGAAGAGTATAAATACTACATGAATACCGGCGACCGCCAGAAAAAGGATGAGCCGGGCAAGATTGGTGTGGGAATAGGCGGATTTACGCATCTTTTACCACAAAGCTTACTACCCGGTACTGGAGGAACTGGAGTACCTGAAGTACCTTGTTTACCTCCGCAAAGGGGGTGTCCCGGTCGGCGATGATATGGACCCGGGTATCCGGGGCATCCCGATACATATCGGTAATAGCGACTTCTATTGCGTTAAGATTACTGGGGGCACCGTCCAGGTACACCGCGCCGCCCTTGTCCACCCAGATCTCCAGATTTTTTTCCGCGCTGGTTCTTTGTGCCGCCGCTGCCTCGGGGTAATCGATCTTGACTTCCCTTCGATAATTTATCAGGGATACTAACATGATAAAGATGAGCAGTAGAAAGGCTACGTCGGACATGGAGTTCATGGGGACAGCAAATTTTTTCTTGTTCCGCCGAAGGTTCATGGAGGACCCCCGTCATTTTTCTTCATGGTGAAAGAGAAGGATTCCACATTCAGTTTTTGGGCCATCTCAACAAAGGAAACTACCGTCTGCCAGGGGGCTCTGCCGTCTACGGTTAGTATTACCGCCAGATTGGGATGAGCGGCAACGGCGCCCCGTATCTCCCGTTCCGCCGAAGCATAGTTCAGGGCTGCACCCTGGTGCAGCAGAGTTCCCGTACCGTCCAGATCGAAACGCAGCAGATCGTCCTTCAGGATCAGCCGGGTAGAATCTTTGGCGGGGAGGTTCATCAGAAAGCCCTTGTTGACGTTAAATCCGGCGATGACGATAAAATAAATGATCAGAAGAAAGGCAACATCACTGGAAGCACTGGTATCGTCAAAGCCCCGTTTGGTTCGCCGGTGGAGTTTCATGGCTGTTAGTTTACCGCGGGGAGCTCAGTGCCCGTAACCAGTTCGGTGATAAGGTCGGAGCAGCTTTTCTCCACATCCATGGCGAACCTATCTACCACGTGGGAAAAGAGCGAATGGGCGATCATGGCGATGATGGCGATGACGAGGCCGAACACGGTGGTGATCAACGCTTCGTAAATACCGTTTGCTACGATCTGGGCGTTCACTTCAGTAGCCTCCGCTATGGACTTGAATGCGCCGATCATTCCCGAGACGGTTCCCAAAAATCCCGTCAGGGGGGAAAGTGAACCCAGGGCGACAAGGAAATTGAAGCCGTTCTCCAGGGAATTGATGCAGGTGAGGGCTTCAGTTTCTACCGCCTTTTCTATACGGTGTTCCGATAAGTCTGAGCGCTTGACCAGTACCAAAAGTATCCGTGCGCCCATGCGGCGTTTGGTTAAGCCGGAAAGGTATTGTTTGGCGCCTTCCATATCCTTGGCGTGGATATACTCCGCGGTCTTTTCCTCAAGGTCCTCAAGCCGGAGGTTGTGGTAAAAAATATAGATTGCCCGTTCCAGGGCAATGGCAATGGTGGCCACTGAAAAAATCAGGAGGGGCCACATAAAAATTCCGCCCATTCTGAAAAGTTCTAATAATGAAAAACCTGCGTTTCCTCCATCCATGTCAGTACCTCACTTTATTTTTTTAAGCTCAATCGTTTCGGAGAGGGATGCTACTATATGATCCCACTCAAATGCAAAATAGATCCATCCGGACGCTTCCTCCCAGTCCCGGAGCAGGGTCCCGGAATTCCGTACCGGCCAGAGATCTTCCGGGAAAACCGATTTGGTATAAACGCTGTTCCATTTTACATCCTCCCCCAGGACCCAGGATTCCCCCTCGGTCCAGGCGGCGGGTCTTTTTTTTTGCTTTACTATCTCCGGGAAGAGGAGGGGGGTCCAGTATTCTTCAAATGTTTCCCGATCTAAAAAATCGGGAAGACCGGGCTGTTCCTTCATCCACAGGGTAATTGCCTCGATCCGTTCCTGGCGGTTGTGCAGAGCCGTAAGCGCCTGGGCTCCGGTTAAGCGGGAGGCGCCCCGGCGGATCTTCCCTTCTCTGATATCCAGGGTTTCCACCGGACCCTTCAGTTGGAGAAGCGCTCCGGTTTGGGCAGCGTCGCTGCTGACAAAACTGCCGCTCCCGGAAAGTTCCAGGGTAAATTCGTTCCAGCCGTTAGTGTTGGGGCTGAGAAAGTACAGGGAGCTCAGATAGAAATTGCCCTCCCCATCCGGAAGGGAGCCCGTAATCCGGAGGTTTGGCATGGAGTCAAAGCGGATGGCAATAAACTCCGGCCCGTCCTTAGGGTGTACCCTGTCGAGGCGGGTTTTCCCCCCGGGTTCTTCCTGATATGATGCCAGGGTTTTCTCCGCAAAGGCGGAACCGTCCAGGACCTTCCCTCCGGTTTCAGCCAGGGAAACACAACCCCCTCCAATCATCAGCAATGCTGCGCTTATGAGGAAGCCGGCCCTTTTGTACTTCATTCTTTCTCGTCCTGTTTAGCTTCATTTTCTGCGGGAAGTTCCGTTGGAAGTTCCGTTGGAAGTTCCGCGTGTTCCTTCGCTTCCCGGGCTTTTTTTTCATCGGCGCTGAGTTTCCGGTTATAGATGAACAGTCCCAGGGCGGCAAAAACGATGCCATCCATCAAGAACTTTTCCAGTTCCTCGTTAACATGGATGCCGGTAAAATACCGGAAAAGGCTATATGCGATGAGAAAAACTCCAAGGCCTGCGGTAATTCTTAAAAGCAAGGTTCGTGTCAGTTTCATTGGTCTATTATACTTAATAGATTAGTCCGATTCCTATCCCCCCGAAGCCGCCGGCCTGGCTATTTTCTAACCAGCCGCCTCCCAGGAGGGAAAAAACCATACTTGAGGGAGGGGGAAAGAACCTGATCTCAGCAGCGGCCATGAGGGGCCCGAAATCCATACTTGTCCCGGAAAAGATATATTCGGATCTCAGGGACAGTCCTGCGGTAAAGAAGGACTGCTGGATCAGCAGTCCGCCTGAAAGGAGGGCCCTGGGGGCGGGGTCGTCGGGGTAGCCCTTTTCCCCGGTCCAGAGGATTTCCGGACTTAGCGCCAGGGAGAGGGCGGTCCCCAGGCGCCATGAAAGGGGCAGGGAGAGACCGGCGCCTATGGCGGTTCCAAAGGGGGTGAGGGTCCCTTCGTCGGCCCAAACATAGGAAAGCCCCATGGCCAGACCCAGGGGCGATTCCGCCCGGGCTTTTTTAAAGACCCCTTTAAGGGTTCCCCCAAACCCGGCCACAGCGCCGCCATCGAAAAAGGGTGTCACATTCAGAGCTGCCGTCATTTCCAGCCGTTCCAGGGGGGAAAATCTCAGGGATGCTGCGAAGGGGAGGGCGTCCCAGGCATCTCCGGCTGCAGCGGCCCTGCCAAAGAGCATACTTCCGTCTATTTGGAAGGAGCCACGGGGGAGAATTTCCGGCAGGGGGCTAAAAAAAAGTCCCGAGCTTGCTCCCGAGGAGGAAAGGGGATAGATATTCATGGAACTATCGATGCGTATCGTCATTTCAGCCCGCCGCTCCACCGGCGCCGAAGTATCCCGGAGCATGGATTCGGTTAGGAGCAGCACTTTGTAGGTTCCGTCCGGCAGGGGCGTTCCATCGGAGGAACGGCCGTTCCATGCTGTCGACTGGGACCAGGTGGTAAAGGGTCCCAGGTCCCTTGCAAAAACCAGGTCCCCCTGTTCATTCGTTATGTTTATCCGCCCGTCGCCGGGGCCGGATACGTTAAAACTGAATTCGGTGATTCCCAGGGAACCGGAATTTGCCGGATTGAACCGAGCCCGGCTAAGCTCCGCCCCGGTCATACTGAAGGATGCGGGCCGCATTTCCACCTTTAGCCGCTGGATAGCATCCTGGAGTATATAGACAGAATGAATGGCCTCTTCCCAGCCGAAAGCCCGGATCCGGACCGCCCGGTATCCCACGGGCAGGGAAAATACAGGATCGGTTTGGGTTATTCCTTCCACGGTAATTTCCGGGTTTAGCGCCATTTTTTCCGGCGGTGGGCTCCCGGCTGCCCGGTCTATATCCAGAATGAGGGTTCCCAGAATTTCCCCCAAGTTAAGGCTTATTTCCAGTCTGCTGTTTTCCCGTATGGAAACCCAGATCCGGCGTTCCGCATAGCCGTCTTTTTCAAGCCTGATATCGTATTCGCCCTGGGGAATATTCTCAAGCGTAAGGGGGGTAAGCCCCCGTTCTATACCGTTGATAAATACCTTGGACATGGAGGGGGCGCTTCGAACAACCAGACCTTTCCCTGCGATCTCCTCTATAGAATCCCCCATTACCGGATCTGCGGTGATACACAAAAGGCCGATAAGCAATACCGGGAAAAGCTGAATCCGATTCATACTTTAATATAGGCCTTTTCCCGGTATTATTAAACTCCTAAGGTAGGCGGCTTTGCTTAATCTCCCCCCAGTAATCCCGCCTGCCGGTAACTGAAATAGCCCGTATCGGTAAAAATCACATGATCCAGAAATCGGAGCCCAAGGATTTTCGCTGCCTCAAATAACTGAAAGGTGATCTCCCCGTCCTCCGGGGAAGGCTTTAACTGCCCTGAGGGATGGTTGTGGGCTACGCAAATTGCCGAAGCGCGATCCTGGATGGGGTCTGCGAAGACCTCCCGGGGGTGGACAATGGTCTTGTTTACCAGTCCCAGGGTGACGGTCCGTACCTTCAGAAGTTCGTGGGCGCCGTTTAAGGAAAGGCAGACAAACCGTTCCTGCCGGCGATCCGCAAAATGGCGAACCGTATTGAAGATATCTGTCGGGTGCTTGATATGGGTTCCCGAGGCCCCCCACCGCCGCCTGCCAAATTCAAGCATGGCCGCAATAGCCGAAGCCTTGCTTACCCCCATGCCGGTTAGCCGGCAGAGTTCCTTAATTGAAGGAATTCCCTTGTCCCGATCCAGCAATTCCAGCAGTTCCATGGCCAGGACACTGACATTTTTGCCCTGAACCCCGGTATTGAGGAGTATGGCCAGTAGATCATGGTCTGTCAAAGCTCCGGGCCCATCGGAATTCAACCTTTCCCGGGGCCGCTTAGCCTGGGGAAGCGAAAGAGGATTGAGCCCCAGGGAATCGAAGCAGTACCCCCGGTCCTGTATTTCCGACGCCGTTTCCTGCGCGGGAAACTTCGTTGCAAGTGGCGCTGCTTCCGGCTGTAATATAGAATTTGGATAAATATAATGGTCCATAATAAACCGTATAGGGGCCTATACTGGTTTTTGCTTTAGTCCCTGGATAGAAAAATGGGACAAAAATGAAAATCCAGAGCAAGACCATTGACGTACCCGCAGGGCTTATAGTAGATTGATCAGAATTTTTTAGAGAGGTGATTGGTGATGCAATACCGGACATATGGTAAGAATGGGTTTAAGGTATCCCTTTTGGGTATGGGGTGTATGCGGCTGCCCCGCATCTTTGCTCCCGGCGCCAGTGAGGCCCAGGTAGATAAGGAAAAGGCTATTGAACTGATCCAGTACGCGGCGGATCACGGCATCAGTTATTTTGATACCGCCTATGGCTACCACCATACCACCAGCGAGTCGGTGGTGGGGGAAGCTCTGGAAGGCGTCCGCCGGGACAAGGTAAAGATCGTTACCAAACAGCCCTTCAACGTTATGACAACCCAGGCCGATATACGGCGTAACCTTGAAAATACCTTGAAAAAGCTCCGTACGGACCATCTTGATGTATATTTGATCCACAATATTCAGAAGTCCTACTGGGAGGATATAAAAAAGCGGAAAATCATTGAAGAATACGAAAAATTCCGTTCCGAAGGGCTTATCCGCGGTATCGGTTTTTCCTATCACGGACAGCTGCCCACCTTTAAGGATGTTCTTTCCTTTTATTCCTGGGATATGTGCCAGATCCAGCAGAACCTTATCGATGTGGACCACGAGGCCACCGAAGAGGCGATCAAGCTGGCGGGAGATAAGGGTACCGGCCTGGTTATCATGGAACCCCTTCGGGGCGGCAGCCTCGCTTCCCCTCCGGCCCAGGTTAAAGCAATTTACGACGAATTTCCGGTAAAACGCAGCGCCGTCGAGTGGGCCTTTAGGCATATGATCAACTATCCCCAGGTAAGCACTATTTTAAGCGGTGTAACCACCCTGGAGCAGCTCAAGGAAGATATCGAAATCTTCTCCAAGCCCGATGCCCTGCCGAATTGTTTGAGCCCTGAGGAAAAGGCCATCCTCACCCGGGTCAAGGCCAAATATGAATCCATGGCCTCGATCCCCTGTACCGCCTGCGAATACTGCCTTCCATGTCCCCAGGGCGTCAGAATTCCCGATGCGTTTGCTAAATACAACGATGGGGTTATGTTTGGAACCTTTGACGCCGTCAAGCGGCAATACTTTTTCTCGACCAGGAACAAACAGGATGCTTCACTCTGTGTGGCCTGCGGGGAATGTGAGACAAAATGTCCCCAGCACATTGAAATCCCCAAACAGCTTAAGATAGCCCATGAGGCGCTAAAGGGGTGGATCGAGTAGGGTCGTCAAACCGTTGACCCTTCGGTCCGATTTGGTGTATAGTATTCAAACAAGCCCAGATGGTGGAATTGGTAGACACGCTGGTTTCAGGTACCAGTGCCGTAACAAGCATGGAAGTTCGAGTCTTCTTCTGGGCAGAGCAAAATTGAGGCCCCACCGTAAGGTGGGGTTTTTTATTTAAGGCCAGAAGAAGACTCGAACTTCCGGAGGCCCCGCCGACCGGAGGGAGGAAGAGCGCGCATGGATGCGCGCGTCAGGGGCCGGAGGCGGCCCGGAGCCCCGAAACAGGAAGTTGAGGGGCGGAGGGTTCGAGTCTTCTTCTGGGCAGTCATCAAAAAATCATTGAATGGATTGCATCCAAAATTTATTCAATAACCGTTATTTTTTATAAGTTCCGCATACCAATAGGCGCTTTCCTTTGGTGTACGCTTTTGGGTATCGTAATCCACATATACTATACCAAAGCGTTTGGACAAACCCTTGGCCCATTCAAAATTATCGCAGAAACACCAGACATAATATCCCTGGACCGGAACTCCTTCCTGAATTGCCTTATGCACCTGGGCTAAATACCGGTAAAGATAATCAATACGGTTGGGATCATCGACTTTCCCTTCCACATTAACCCAATCATTTGTAGCGGCGCCGTTTTCGGTGATAATCACCTTTGGCGGATTATAACGGGAATGTATCCATTTCAGGAGATCATACATACCCTCAGGATTTACTTCCCAGCCCATATCAGTTTGGGGTCTGCCGGTTTTACCGGAAGCTGTCCCCAAGGGCCAGGCAGTTTCGTCGGCCTTTACATGATCCGTAAAATACGTATTAAGACCAAAGAAATCCACCTTCTGGGATATAAGTTCCATATCCCCCGTTTGTATATCCGGCAGAACTACGCCCCTTTTTTTAAGGTAAGAAAATAATTCCTCCGGATATTTTCCAAGGAATATGGGGTCCCCGAAAAGATTATTTGAGTGTTCCTGGTTTCGTTTTGCGGCAGCCACATCTTCAGGACAATCGGGATTATAGGGATAGCTTATATTCATATTGAGGGTTATGCCGATATCGGCCTTGAGCCCGGTTTTCCGGTAGGCTTTGACAGCGGCGCCATGGGCAAGCAGCAAATGATGAACCGCGGATAGTGCCATGGAATAATCATGATACCCCGGTGCATGTTCGCCAATCCAATACCCGATGATCGAAGTACAATAGGGTTCATTCAGGGTGATCCAGTAATCCACCAAATCCCCCAGGCGTTCATAGAGCGTTTTCGCGTAGGTTTCAAACCAGCCTACGATTTCCCGGTTAGCCCATCCGCCGCGATCCTGTAATTTTTGGGGTAAGTCCCAGTGATACATGGTTACTCCGGCCTTTATCCCGTTGTCATGCAGACAGGTAAGCACCTTCCGATAAAAGGCGATCCCCGCCTCATTAACAGCGCCGGTACCGTCGGGGAAAATTCGGGGCCAGGAAATAGAAAACCGGTATACCTTTATCCCCAATTTCTTCGCCAGGCGGATATCGTCTTCATACCGGTGATAAAAATCACAGGCCCTATCCCCGGTAGTTCCGTCATGGATATGTCCCGGAGTATGGCTGAACCGATCCCAAATACATTCGCCCTTTCCATCGGCATCCCAAGCGCCTTCTATTTGATAGGACGCGCTAGCTGTTCCCCATTCAAAGCCATTGGGAAATTGATATTTTTCCGCCATCGTTTTTCCTCCGAATAATTCTTATAATTGGACATAACTATACCGCAAAGGGAGGGTTTTAGCAATGTCTCGCTAGATCCTGGGATCAGTCATTGCCTACCCCTACCAGGGAGAGCTGGGTAGGGTCCAGGTAGAGTTCTAAGAGGATGGATTTTACAATTTTGTGGGTTACCGGGGTATTGAGTACCGCTCGATAGGTCTCCCTTAACAGTTTGTGGATCGGTTCCCTTCCGTAAGATTCCAGAACCCGGCGCCGGTTTAGGGAAATTACGGTCTCGTCGGGTTTCCAATTAACCAGGTCCCTAAGGAAGGGGTTTACATCAGCGATATCCCGGAAAACTCGCTGGTTGGAGACCAAAAGCCGGATTATTCCTCCCTGGGTTGTTTCGTCCAGGCGGCTGAAATCCATCACATCCCTGGAAGCCAGATCCTCCCCCATCATCTTGATAATATACCGGGGCGGGTCCATCCCATACCGTTTGTAGACCGACATCATGGTTTGTTCTAGTTTTTTCCGGAGAATGGTTGAAGAAATATAAACCATAGGGATGTTCAGGGAGGAATACAGGGAATCGAACTGTACTCCTGAGCTCTCAAAGTCCCGGCACACATGGTTAATGCGCCTGCCAATAACCGTCCGCCCAGCAATCCAAGGTTCCAGGTAGGAGAAACCGAACCCTTCCTTAACCGAAGTGGTGATGATCCCCAGGGCGCTCCCATAGACATCTTCCAGGGAAGTGTTCATGCCCAGCTCGAATTCCACCGGCAGATCAAGTTCCCGGACAAATTCCATCCAGCCCCGGTAGATACGGATGTCTCGTTCCGTGGTGGGGGGCAAGGTGATAGCCACAGTTTTTTCCTTTGGGATGAACAGCGAAAAGAGGATTGCCTCGCCGATATTTTTCCGCTGTATCGCCCTAACCGGGTAGAGGTACCGGTTTCGGACCAGATCCGGGGTAGCGTTAATGGAGCGTACTTCGTTGGGTAGCAGGTGGAGCCCTTCGAATTTCAGCCCTGCCCGGTGCAGAAAAGAACGATCCCGGTTGTTAATCACCGCATAATGGCAATTTATGGGATATTCTTCGCCCTTAGCATAGACATCGGGTCTGAAATCTTCGGCTAAATCGTGGTTTTGAAGCAAAAGCCGGGGTTCCCTTTCCTGCAGGATGTGCAAGGCCCGGAGCAGCGCGGAATTTTTCTGTATCAGTGGGTTATGGACATGGAGGATATCCGCTTCCTGCCCCCCCCAATGGGTTTTCGCCGCCAGGACAATAGCATCCGCAAGCTCCTTTGCCCGTTTGGTAAGTTCCTCGCCGGAAGTTCCCGGGAGAGTCTCCCGGTCCCGATCGTACCGGAGCTCCTCCACCAATACCCGCTTAATGCCTGGTACAGAAGCTTCCCCCTCTCCTGTGATAACCAGCACATCTTCCCCGGCTTCCATCAGCGCCTGCGCCTGGTTCATGATCACCGAAGTAACTCCTCCCCGGCGCAGATGATAGTGGATTAACGCGATACGCACCCTGACCCCCCCCCTTATGAGTCTAGCGTATGGGGATGAATTGAACAATGCGGTTCCGGCGGAGGCTAAGCGGATTAATGTTTGGGCGATTTTTGCCCTAAAGCCCTCGTTACAACATAATCATTGAGGGGGGATAGGAAATTGCTTTGCATAAATGCCTCCGCACGATATACAGGGCCGGTGGGAATTTTGCTTTAGTGCCGGAGACGGAATTCAACCAAGTGGTCCCTGGTTGAATTCCTCATTCGTCCCCCTTGCAACTCCCCTTTATATGGGGTACTATAAATATTGCCACGCTATATGTACGGCACAAAGGATGGCTTATGAAAATCGAACGGTTATTTACGGATCCGCAAAGCGGACCCTATAAGGATATTCAGTGGGAAAAACGGCGCAGCGAGATCCGTAACCCCGATGGGAAGGCTATTTTTGAAGAGGATACGGTGATTGTCCCTTCCTTTTGGAGCCAGATCGCCACGGATATCATAGCCCAGAAGTACTTTCGCAAGGCCGGAGTCCCGGCGGACAAGGGGGCGGAGTGGAAAAAGTGGGCCGCAGGCAGCGCAGTTAAAAAGATCGCCGAATTTCCCCTTCCCGAAGACGGCGCCGAACACGACAGCCGTCAGGTTTTCCACCGCCTAGCCTATACCTGGATGGACTGGGGCCGGAAAAGCCGCTATTTTGACAGCGAGGAAGACGCCCGGGCCTTCTACGATGAGACCTGTTACATGCTGGCCCGCCAGATTGCAGCTCCCAACAGTCCCCAGTGGTTCAACACCGGGCTTTACGCCGTGTATGGCATAGACGGCCCCGCCCAGGGGCACTACTACTTCGACCCGGAGGAAGGGAAGCTCAAGCAATCCGACAGCGCCTATAAACGGCCCCAGCCCCATGCGTGTCTTCCGTATCATGCACTCATTAGCACACCCCAAGGACCGGTTCCCATTGGTGTTCTGGTGGAGAGGAGTGCTGTCAAAACAGTAGTTTATGACAAGGATGGTACCACAGAAATTCTGGCGGTAAAGGAAAACGGAATTAAGCCGGTGATCCGTATCGTTCTTAAAAACGGGAATACCTTGGAAGTAACTCCGGACCATCGGGTTTTTGCGGAACTTCCGGCATCGGTTTCAGCCGGAGGGCTCCCCGCAGGGAATCCCGACTTCGTCGTCGGTTCATTCGAATGGATCGAAGCGGGGAAACTCCAACCGGGGATGAGGGTGATGCAGATCGCCAATACCGGCATATCTGAAATCAATGACAGTGTTAATAGTGATAATAAAAAAAATCTGAGTGAAGCGATTCTGGCGGGTTGGCTTTCAGGAGATGGGTTTGCGGGGCAATATGAAAATGGTACAAACCGCTCATTGATGCTGGAATTTATGACCGCCGATGATGAGGAGTATGAATTTCTTTTACCGCACATTCGCGCCGTATTTGAGGATGTTCACTATCATATCACACCGGTAGAGACCCTGAATGAACACCTTTGCCTTCGCAGAATTCGGCTTTACGGAGAAAAATTACGGCCCTTTATTGAAAAATATGAAGCCTTAAACCGTGGGCTTGATATACGGATACCATTGACCATTCTCAATGGCGGCAGGGAAGTTGCGTCCGCGTATTTACGATCCCTTTTTCAAGCCGATGGAACGGTTCGTTCCCATAAGGGGCCCACCGATTCCTTTGATGTAGTTTTAGGGAGTATTTCCAAGGATCTAATCGGCGATACTCAAAAACTATTGGCAAATTTAGGGATATACAGTCGAATATCGGTCTGTAAGGATAGCCGGGATGATCGGCATACTTATTATCACCTGATAATCGGTTACTTGAGCGAACGGAAAAAGTTTCAAGAACTCATCGGTTTTATCTCAATTGAAAAACAGGGCAAACTGTCCGCTTCTTTGGCTTCCGGTATCAACGGAAAGGCTTTACCGATCCGCCGTCTTGAGTCTATTGTTCATATTGAATATCTGGGCGAAATGCCGGTTTATGATATTCAGACAAAAAGTGGAAATTTTCTTGCGGGAAATATTGTGGTTCATAATTGCTTCATCCTTTCGGTTGAGGACGATCTGGTGAACGACGGTGGTATCATGGACCTTGTTACCCGGGAGGCGCGGCTCTTTAAGTACGGTTCCGGTACGGGGTCCAATTTTTCCCGGATCAGGGCGGCGGCGGAGGGGCTTTCCGGGGGGGGCGTTTCCTCGGGGCTCCTGTCCTTCCTCAGGATTGGGGACAGGTCCGCTTCGGCGATTAAGTCCGGGGGTACTACCCGGCGGGCGGCCAAGATGGTCACCCTGGATATAGACCACCCGGATGTGGAGAAGTACATAGACTGGAAGGCCGGGGAGGAACATAAGGTGGCCTCCATGGTAACCGGTTCGGCGGTGGTTAAAAAAAACCTGGATGCCCTTAAGAAGGCCCTGGCGGATTGGCGAGGACCCGAGGAAGATAAGTTCAACGCCGAAAAAAACCACGAGCTTGCCGCAGCCCTGGGGAATTCCCTGAAGGAGAAGGTACCCCCCACCTACCTCTACCAACTTTTGCGCCGGCTTGAGCAGGGTGACGGCGATGTGAACCCCCGGCTCTTTACCACCGCCTGGGATGACGAGGCCTACAATACCGTTTCTGGCCAGTCCTCCAACAACAGTCTGCGGGTTGCCGATAAATTTATGCGGGCGGTGCTGGACAATGAGGACTGGGAGCTTTCAAACCGGATTGACCATAAGGCCGCCCGAACCGTGAAGGCCCGGGATCTTTGGACCCAGCTTGCCCGTTCCGCCTGGCAATGCGCGGACCCGGGGCTCCAGTACCATACCACCATCAACGACTGGCACACCTGTCCCGCGGGTGGAGAAATCCGGGCATCCAACCCCTGCTCGGAGTATATGTTCCTGGATGATACGGCCTGCAACCTCGCCTCAATAAACCTGGCCGTTCTTTACGACAAACAAAGTAAAACCTTTAACATAGCAGGGTATCTCCACGCCATCCAAATCTGGACCACCATCCTGGAAATATCCGTGGTCATGGCCCAGTTCCCGGCGCCGAAGATTGCCCAGCTTTCCTACGAGTACCGTACCCTGGGCCTGGGTTACGCCAACCTGGGTACCCTGCTCATGCTCATGGGCCTGGCTTACGACTCCGCGGAAGGCCGGGCCGTGGCGGCATCCCTTTCCGCCCTGCTTTCCGGCGAAGCCTATGCCCAGTCCGCCCGCATGGCCGCCGGTCTCGGTCCCTTCCTCCGCTACGGCGAAAACCGGGAGGCCATGCTCCGGGTGATCCGTAACCACCGCCGGGCGGCCCACAATGCCCCTGCGGCAGAGTACGAGCAGGTGCATACCCCGCCCAAGGGTATAGAGGCCGAAGCCTGTCCCGCTTACCTTCTGGAGGCTGCCCGGGCTGCTTGGGATCGTGCCCTGGACCTGGGGAACGCCCACGGCTACCGGAACGCCCAGGTCAGCGCCATAGCCCCCACGGGAACCATCGGCCTTTTGATGGACTGTGATACCACCGGTGTGGAACCCGATTTTGCCCTGGTCAAGTTTAAGAAACTTGCCGGCGGCGGGTATTTCAAGATCATCAACCAGTCGGTTCCCCCGGCCCTGGAAGCCCTGGGCTATACCCCGGAGCAGATCGACGGGATCATCGCCTATGCCACGGGCCGCAAAACTCTGGCTGGCGCTCCGAAGATTTCCCTGGAGGACCTGGAAGCCAAGGGCTTTAGCCCCGCCGCCCTGGCTGCCGTGGAGGATGCGGTAAAGACTGCCACCGGCTTGGAGGGGGTCTTTAACCCCTGGATTTTAGGTAAAGCCTTTGTGGAAGAAACCCTCCGGGTACCGGAATCCACCTGGTCCCTGCCGGGGTTTAGCCTGTTGAAGCACCTGGGTTACAGCCCCGCCGATATTGACGAGGCGGAAGTTTACGCCTGCGGAACCATGGGGCTGGAAGGGGCGCCCTATCTTAAGAAGGAGCATTTAGAGGTTTTTGACACCGCCAACCCCTCGGGGAAAAACGGCAAACGTTCCATAGCCTGGACTGCCCATATCAGCATGATGGCCGCGGCGCAGCCCTTTATTTCCGGGGCCATTTCCAAGACCATCAACATGCCCAACGACGCGGGCTATGAGGATGTGAAGGGCGCTTACATGCTTTCCTGGAAGAGCGCCCTCAAGGCGGTGGCCCTTTACCGGGACGGTTCCAAACTTTCCCAGCCCCTGTCCGCCCTTGCCCCCGGTACGGATCCCCTGGCGGATACCATCCTGGCCCTGGAGCGGGGACTGGAAAGCCCGAACCACGCCGTCGAAAGCCGGGCCGACTACAAGACCGTTGCTCCAACAGATGTCCGGGGCCGCCGCCGTTCCCTGCCGAACCGCCGGGTGGGGTATACCCAGAAGGCCAAGCTTGGGGGGCACTCCATCTTTATCCGTACCGGGGAATACATCGATGGTTCCCTGGGGGAGATCTTCCTGGATATGCACAAGGAAGGGGCCGCCTTCCGGAGCCTCCTCAACAGTTTTGCTATCGCCGTCTCCCTGGGGCTCCAGTACGGGGTACCCCTGGAGGAATACGTGGACGCCTTTATCTTCTCCAAGTTTGAACCCAACGGCATGGTCCAGGGCCACGATTATGTAAAGCTGGCCACCAGTGTTATCGATTTTATCTTCCGGGATCTGGCCATCAGCTATCTCAAACGTACCGACCTGGGCCAGATCAAACCCGAGGATCTGCTGGATAACAGCCCCAAAAACGAGGCGCCGGAAGCCAAGCATCCCGGCGCCGCCCGTCACCTTCGTGAAAAATCTACACATTTTGCAACGGAGTTCCCCGCGCACAAAGAAGGGCCGGCGAAAACCGCTAAGGACGCGCCTTCCTCCGGCGAAAGTGACGCCGCCAAGATCGCCCAGGCCCGTATCAAGGGCTACGAGGGTGACCCCTGTCCCGCCTGCGGTTCCTTCACCCTGGTACGGAACGGCACCTGTATGAAGTGTGATACCTGCGGAGGAACCACGGGGTGTAGTTAACAATACGGTGGTTTTAGCATAGAGTAGGGGAGAAAAAGGAGAATTTCATGATTGAGTTTATGCTTGATACCGCCAACTTAAATGCCATAGCCCGGTGCGTTGATTTATTCCCCATTGCGGGAGTAACCAGTAACCCCAGCATCCTTGAGCTTGAAGGGAAAATAGATTTTTTCTCCCACCTAAGGAAGATTCGGGAAATAATTGGTCCCGACCGGTCCCTGCACGTTCAGGTTATTGCCGAAGACGCCCAGGGTATCATTAAGGAAGCGGAAACCATCCTGAAAAAAATCGACGACCGGGTATTCATCAAAATTCCCTCCACCGAGGAGGGCTTTAAGGCCATGGGGTATCTGCGGAAGCGGGGCGTACGAATCACCGCCACCGCCATCTACACCCAGATCCAGGGGCTTATGGCCGCCGCCTGCGAGGCCGATTATATCGCCCTGTACTATAACCGCATGAAGAACATGGACATTGATGCGGACCATTCCATCCGTACCCTGCGGCATGTGCTGGACCGGGAAAAGATGAAGGCCATGATTCTTGCCGCCAGTTTCCGGAACATACGCCAGACTGCGGACGCCATGGCTTCCGGGGCTCACAGCGTAACCGTCTCGGACCACATACTCCACGACGCCTTTGGAATATCGATCATTAAAACGGCGGTTGACGATTTTCATAAAGCCTGGGTTTCAATCCAGGGAGATATTTCAATTACGGAACTTTAGGGCTATACTATGTAAAAGGAGAATTCATGAAAAAAACAGGAATAGGTCCCACAATGGCGGTAACCCTTGCATTTGTCCTTGCTATTCTTTTAGCCGGCTGTGCTTCTACGCCTTCGAGTAAAGCGGCTACGCCCCTTGATCAGCTTAGCCCCTACGATTATTACGATCCCCTCACCGATGCAAGGTGCACCTTTATATTTAAGGGAGAAACCTGGTCCCAGGAAGTAGATGGGGTCCCCGTCTACTCGGGTGTTTTTAGCTATGGGGAAACGGAATCTGTTTTAGAGATCACCCGGATGTACGAGGCGGAAACACGGAAATGGGTAGGTACAAAGGCAAAACCGCCCATAACCCTGGTCTATGAGCCCAATCCACTTACCATAACGATAAAACGCTAAAAGTCCCCGCCCTTAAGCGGGGTAGTTCAGGTTTTCCTTCCCCGCTTTTTTCAGCAGCGCCCCGTACCGAGCAGCTTCCCACTTGGCCATATTCAAATTCTGTTCAGAGTAGTTGCCGCATTCCCCTGGGGCGGCCCCGGGGATGTCCCCCTCAAAGGCTTGGATCCAGTCCATTAGTTCTATGATCAGGGGCAAAACTTCGGTGGAACTCCGTTTTCCTTCCAGAATCACATAGAATCCCGTACGGCATCCCATGGGCCCAAAATAAACGGTCTTGTTCGCCCAGTCCTTATGGGAGCGTAGGAAGGTCGCCCCCAGGTGTTCAATGGTATGCAGGGCCGGCATATCGATCACCGGTTCCTTATTGGGCTGTTTAAAACGCATATCGAAGGTGGTAAGTATGGTATCTCCGAACTTATCCTGCCGGGATACATAAAGCCCCGGTAGAAGGCGAATATGGTCAATCTGAAAACTGGCAATTTTTTCCATTATGATATCTCCTATGGGAATAATAATCTACGATATTTTGTTTTAATTCCAGTCCCGTACGATACGCCGCACAATCTCTCCGGAGTGTTTTGACGCAATGGGCAGGAATTCGTCGTGGGTAACCGGCGATTCCGCGCCGGCGATATCCGAAATAGCCCGGATGATCAGGCCGGGGACCGAAAAGAGGTGGCAGGCCTGGGCTATGGCGGCCCCCTCCATCTCCACCGCCCGTATGGCGGGGAAGGTTTTACGGACCTCACCAATCCGATCCGCTTCATGCATAAACACATCCCCGGAACCGATAAGGCCCCGCACGTGGTTAAATTCCGGCGGCAGTATCCCCTCCTGTTTCAGGCTGTCCACCGCCGCTTCCCCCCGGCGTATCAGGTCCTCGGGAACCGTAAATATCGGGGGCATACCCGGAAGCTGGCCCGGGGCATAGTTAAAAGCGGTAACGTCCACATCGTGCTGGACCAGCCCATTGGAGATCACCGCATCCCCAAAGCTGAGCGAGGGGTCGATGCCCCCGGCGGACCCGGTATTGATCACCAGCTCCGGCTTATAGTGGTCTATAAGGAGTGCGCAGCCCACCGCCGCATTAACCTTGCCGATGCCGCAGCGCAGAAGCACCACCGGTTTTTTTTCCAGAACGCCGGAGTAAAATTCATAGCCCCCGATAATTTCGGTATGGATATCCACCAGGGCGGAGCGGAGCAAGGTTACCTCGTCCTCCATGGCGCCAATAATACCAATCATGGTTACCTCGCTTTCATACAACGAATAAAAAATTAAGTGATGGAGAAATGATCCGCCAAGGACTTCCGCCATTCCGCCCGGTTTTCCTTATCTTCCCATTCAACTATTTTTTTGATTGTAAACCCCCGGGTATCGTTGGGGTTGGTAAAGTGAACCACGCCGAAACGACCGCCGCCGATGTAGGTAACCGCGTCTCCCTGTTCCAGCTTTTCGTTTTCCGCCAGCCGGGCAATCACACAGTCAAAGTGAATCGCCTCTCCACTGGTCTTATCGGTTAGGGCTGCAGAAAGATCCTTGATAGGCTTTCCGCAATAGGGGCAGTCGGGAACCGGAATCGGTTCGGTGGGCACAGCCGGTGGGACCCACTTGGGCCGGTCAACCATGATGCCCCGGGTTTTATCGAAACGGAGATTATCACCCCCCTTCTTCTTCCCGTCTTTGCTCCAGTTTTCTTTCTCTTTGTCTTTATCCTTACCTCGCCGAAAACCCCGGCGGTTATTTCCTCCCCTTCCGCTGCCGCTCATGAAACATCCCCCCATGCGGAATACCCAGGAGCTCATTACTCAGGATCTGCGCCATGCGCTGAATCGCTTCGTAAAGATAGTCCTCACTATTTACCTTAGCCCTTAAAAGCTCTAACCGTGAGACTCCTGCCTGATTTTCCGGCTGAATTGCCAGCGGAATTTTCCGCTGTACCCTTATCATACACGCTCCATAAACGCTGATGCAAGATGGACAATATTCGTAGGGCTTATAAAAACCACATCAAATCTGATACCCATTCCATTATATTTTCGATGTTCCAGAAGGAAATACTTAGCTGTTTCTATGATTCGGCGCTGCTTTTTTTCATCAATCCCTAAGCGAAGGTCTTCAAACCCATAATGGGTCCAGGTTTTTACCTCTACAAATACGATTGTCTCGTTTTCCTGGGCGATAATATCGATTTCCCCGGTTCGGGAACGAAAATTCCGGGCAATTATCTGCATCCCCTTCTTTTCCAGGGCTTCCGCCGCCCTGTTTTCCCCCTCCCGGCCCTTAGAACTTTTAGATGGCATCCTTTGTCAATTCCTTGGGGTTGATTGCCCTGACGATAAAAAGGTTTTTTTCGTTTAATAAATCGATAAGCTCCCCCTGGGGCTGCTTATAAACCGTTCCCGTTATGTCCACCAGTATGGCGATCTTCGGCCGAAGGGGAGCATCTTTCCGGACTTCCACAACCCGGGCCATGGAGCCGTTATTCAGAAGGATGATGGACCCTATGGGGTATATCCCCATGATCTTGATAAAGGCATTAAGCTCATCCGGTCCAAAACGCCGGGAATTGTCCGCCAGGATGTTTTTCATGGCCTGGTAACCAAGTATGGAATTGCGGTAGGGTTTTTGGCTGACCATGGCTTCAAAGGCGTCCGCCACAGAGACTATACGGGCGCCGAAGTGTATTTCCTCACCCGCCAGCCCTTGGGGATAGCCCGATCCGTCCCAGTTTTCATGGTGCTGCAATACCAGGGCCCCCATTTCTTCGGGGTAGGCCAGTTCTTCATGGACGATTTTATAGGAGTAGAGGGTATGGCTTTGTATGTGATAGAGTTCTTCCTTTGACAGGCCACCTGTCTTATTGATCAGATCCGGGGGAAGCCTGAGCATCCCCACATCGTGGAGCAGCGCTCCGGTGATGGTCTGTATAATCCGGTGATTGGGAAGTTTCATTTCTATGCCAATGTGGGCGCAGAGTATTGCCGTATTGATGGAGCTCTTGGCAAATTCATTGCCCCGTACCTCGCCGCCCAGGATATAGTTGATAAAACCATCCCGCTCTTCCCGGACTGTTTTGAGTATCCGCTGGGTAATGCCGTCTATAAAACGAATATCCGTAGGAACCTTTCTGGAAATGTAAGAGAACACCCGGGCCAACCAGGTGATAAGTCCGGTATAACTACGGTAGGATCCGCTGGGTTCCTTTACGTCCGCCAGGGATAGGATTTTTTTTGGGTCATCCCGTACGGCAGCCCATTCCGCATTGCTCATTGCCGAAATTTCCTGTTTAAGCGGCGGGGTGGGGCGCTCCGCCAAGTCTTCCCCCAGGGGTACCCCGTCGGTTTCCACTATCTCGATGCCCCAGTCTTGAAGCCGGTCGATATCCTTTTGCCGCACCGCCATTCCCGCGGGTACAAACATACTGTTTTTTTCGATATAAATGGGGTGAGAGAATACCAACCCTTCCCGTAAATCATGTACCGGGATTTGTTTCATCTCTTTTCCTTCGCGATCACAAATGCCAATATCTTCGCCACCGTATCCCAGCACCATTCGGGTATATAGTCCCCGGTTTTTCCGGCGTTAAGCAGTGCCTCCAGGCCGGGGTCTTCCACCACGGTAATCCCCGCCTCCCGGGCTATGGCGATGATCTGCTCAGCCTCCCTGCCCTGTCCCGAGGCTATGATCCTTGGGGCAGGCATATCCGGGGAGTAGGCAAGGGCGGAGGCTTTTTTCACCGGCTTTATACCTCTTCAATCAGGGTAATTTTCTTCGCAACAGTTCCCAGTAATTCCTGTAATTTCCCCTCTAAGGCTGCAGGATGTTCCGGGGGAGGGTAGACACTAACAAGAGCCCGGGCAAAAACCGGAACCCCGCTGCCAATAGCCGCGGGAAGTACCGCATCCTCCAGGGTAAAGGCCCAGCGATCTTGGATACCATCGTGTCCGGCCGCCACATTCAGGGCAATACATTCTACTTTCCAGGGAACAGTATTGCTATCGGCTAATAATATTCTCAACGACACCTTAAAATCAACACCCTCGGCGTTGAACGAAAAGGGCAGGACAATCCAGCGCCGCCCGTCTTTCCCGGGAAGTTTATTCAGGATACCCAGAAGGGGCGCCTCCCCTTCGATCCTCTCCACCATAGCCCGTAACTGCTCAGGGTTCAAACCGTCCTGGTTTTTGTGCTTTGCCCCGCTGTGGAACCCGGTTTCGCTGCGGTCCTGCCCATCCCGGCCAGTCCCGCTGCCCTGGCTTGCGCCGTCTTCCGGTCCCGCGCCGCCATCATGCTCATCGCCGGCAATAGCAACGGAATACTTCGCCAGGGCTTCTGCGCTAAGAACGATGCCTTTAGCCGCAGTGGCGGCGGCAGCCTGAGCGCCGGACCGGACTTGGGCAGGCTTTAGGGACAGTACTTCCTGACGGAGTTGTTGGATAAGCTTAGGGTCCAGAGGTAAGGAAAAAAACTTTATAAAAGAAAGCAGGGATGATGTAAGTTTGTCCTGGGGAAGCCCTAAGGAAAGGGTGAGCTCCTTAAAATCCGGCGCAGCAATCCTAACCATATCCGAAGGGTCCCCTTCGGCGGAGACACCGGAACGAGGCGCTTCGACATTTCCGGTATCAACGAAACGCCCTACAGGATGTTCCGCCATTTGCAACGAAGTTCCCCGCGCAACAAATTCCGGCCCACCGAGCTTCATAGCAGGGAATTCTCCTTGACCATCCCGTCAAAACGGGAGAGATCTAGCTCTGGGCGCTTTCAGTTGCCGTGGTTTTCTCGGGTACAGCTTCATCGGTCTTGGCGTGTTTTTTGACGATAAGTTCCCGAATCTTGGCGGCCTTACCGATCTTGTCCCGGATATAGTAGAGCTTGGCCCGGCGTACCCGGCCGGCGCGGGTCAATTCCACCCGGGTAACCCGGGGCGAATGAATGGGGAATACCCGTTCAACCCCGACGCCGTAGGAATTTTTCCGCACCGTAAAGGTCTGTCCCACCCGGGAATTTTTCATGGCAATCACCAGGCCTTCGTATACCTGGATACGTTCGGTCTTTCCTTCAACGATCTTGAAATGAACCTTAACGGTATCACCGACCTTGAAATTGTCCAATTCATCCTTCATCTGGGAGGCTTCTATGGCCCGTATCTCGTTCATCCTTCTCCCCCTAGTTCCTGTATAAGTTTACGGGTCTCTCCATCGAAGAGGTCAATCTCTTCCCCCCGGCGGATTAAATCCGGCCGCAGGGCAAGGGTTTTTTCGACCCGTTTTCTCAGGCGCCAACGCCGTATATTTTCATGGTGCCCCGAAAGCAAAAGCTCCGGAACCCGAAGCATACCATAAACTTCCGGCCGTGTATACTGGGGATACTCCAAGAGACCCCCGGAAAAGCTCTCTTCTTCCAGTGACTCCGCCGTTATTACCCTATCCACCAGCCGGTATGTAGCGTCTATCAGCGCCAGGGCTGCCACTTCCCCGGAGGAAAGCACGTAATCCCCAACGGAAATTTCATCATCCACATAGGTGTCGATGATACGCTGATCTATCCCCTCGTACCGGCCGCAGAGGAGGATCAACGCTTCCTCCCGGGCTAGTTCTACGGCCAAATCCTGGGTAAAAGGCCGACCGCCGGGGCTTAAATATATAACGCGGCCTGAACTTCGTCCGGCGCTGCCTGCTGCCGCTGATTCTGCCAAACGTTGCCTGGCGCCTACGGATTCCAGGGCGCGGCCCAGGGGTTCCGGCAGCATCAACATTCCCGCGCCGCCTCCATAGGGGGCATCGTCGCAGGTTTTATGCTTATCCAGGGCAAAATCCCGGATATTCACCGGCCGGTATTCCACAATGCCCCGGCTTACCGCCTTGGCCATGATGGAACTGGCAAAATAAGCGTCGATAATTTCCGGAAAGAGGGACAGCACCGTATACTTCATTCTAAAATCCACTGTTCCAGCAGAACCGCCCGGCGTTTTACCGTATCTACTTCACCAAAAAATTCTTTTCTAAAGGGGACCAGCCGAAGTTCCCCGCCGTTAAGTTTCAGCTCTATCAGCTGACCCCCGCCGCCTTCAAGTACGTCCCGAATTTCCCCAAGCACCGTACCCTGGGGATCCGTAACCGGTATACCCCGCAGATCCTCAACGTAGTATTCATCCTCACCCAGGGGCGCCGCGTGGTCCCTATCGGTAAGGATTTCCGCTCCGGAAAGGGTCCTGGCAGCTTCCGGCGTATCAATTCCCCGGAATTTCATTGCCAAGGAGGCGCCGATGATCTGGGTTTCTTCTATATGAAATAGGGTTTCGTGGTTTTCCCGGCGGAGAACAACCGTTTCAAGTTGTTCCAGATGTTCCAACTCTCCCGAGAGGGGCTTTGTTTTTACAAAACCCTTAATGCCGAAGGGGGCGCCCACCAGGGCTACCACAAATTGTTCGATCATTTCCGGTTTGGACGCTGGTGTCAGTCCAGGATTTCCAAAACCGCATGTTTCCCGTCTTTAGCGGTGGCGGCCTGGAGAACGGTTCTTATTGCCTTAGCGATACGGCCGTGTTTACCGATAACCTTACCGATATCCCCCGCCGCTACTCTCAGTTCCAGGATGGTAGACTTTTCGCCCTCCACCACCGTTACCTCAACCGAAGCGGGATCATCAACAAGGGATTTTACAATGTACTCAACCAGATCCTTTTCCATAGACACTCCTGGGACCTAAGTCCCTTGGGACTAAAAGTCCCCTAAAACAAAAATTATAAGGAGATGTTCTTCTTGTTCAGGATCCTGCGAACCGTATCGGTTGCGGTAGCTCCGTTTTGAAGCCAAACCTTAACCCTATCCGCATCGAATACAATCTGCTTATCTTCCGCTTCAATGGGGTGATAATATCCCAATTCTTCGATTGTTATGCCGTCCCGAGGCGCCCGTTTATCGATAACCACAATGCGGTAATAGGGGCGTTTCTTAGTTCCGAATTTCTTGAGCCGTATTCTGGCGCTCATGAAGATCCTCCTATGTTGCCCTCTATCCGAGAGCATGAAATGCTATTATACGAAGTAGATCATTTTTAGTCAATTATACAGGACCAAATTAACGCCCTTGACGCTCTCCATTTTCTGGACTATCCATATATTAACTCATGATGCAGATGTTGTTTTCCTTACAATTTCAGTCTCAACTTCGCCGTACCAGACCAAGTCTGATCACTTCCCTGGAAAACGCCATTATTCGGGCGGCGGAGACATCCGGGGCCAAGGTCCGAGCGGAACACCGCTGTATCACCGCTTCTTTTGATGAGAATACCATAGGGTTCGGTTTGGATATACGTCTGGTTCTGGAAGCTGTTCTCCAGGCCCTCAAAAGGACCGATTCAGAACTTTATGGACATGCCTGTATCTTTGGCCAGGATATTGCCGAGGATGGCTCGGCTATGCTCCGTCAACTGTCCCGTATTTCCGGTGGTACCGGGATCTGGTGTTCCGAACCTTTGCGGCGCTTGCTGGACCCCTATGTGGTTTTTGACGAGCCCCCCGGTAACGATGCCGTGGAGACGCTGCTTTCCACTTATTGGCAGATACGGGAGCTAAAAACCCTTATTCGGCTCGGGGCCTTAAGTTCCCCCTACGGCGAACAGATCCAATCCGTCCTAAGCCAGGGCAATGGCCGGAGGGTGGTACTGATGGGCCCCGGCTATATTGGCAAGCGGGAAGCCCTTTCCCGGTATGCCGGGACCATCCTGGGCGATTACCCCCCCCTGGTTATCCGTTTCGGTTCCGGTGGAACCGGTTTGAGCTGTATCACCGATGCCTTAAGCCCTCCTATCCGGAACCTTATCCCCCCGGAAAAGCTGGAAACCCTGGATGCCATGGGGGCTTTTATTTTTAAGGAACGTCTTGAAGATGAATTTACCCCCTTTGCGATCCGGAAAACCGGTCATTTTTTGCGAATACTCCTGGAAAATTATATCGGCCTTGCCTTAAACCGGGGAATTAGTCCGGTGATCCTCCTGGAGGACATCCATCTGGCGAATCCGGCGGCAGCACAGGTCTTTATCGATTATTATGGTTTAAATAATCCTGAGAATACCGATGTGCACATTTACGGAACCTGCTTGAGCGCGCCGGCATCGGGGGATCCTGATGCGGAGTCTAAACCAGTATTGGGGAGTTGGGCAGCAGTTTTCCCCCGGATATTGCGGGTATCCCCGGAATTTTTGGCGTCCCCGGCAGATTCTTCACAGATCCCCCAGGATTTGTGGGAGATAGCCTATGCGGCAGCCCTTTTCCGACAATATTTTCCGCCCTTCCTGTTTCTCCGGCTTTTTGAGGAGGAGGGGAAAAATCCTGCTATGATTTCCCGGGCGCTGGATATGCTTGTTTCCCTGGGGCTCCTTGAAATTACCGAGGATCCTCTACCGGGAGAAAGGAGGCTGGGGGACGGCAAGGATCGGATACAAAAGATGGTACAGAACCGTCTCCTCGCCTTGGTTAAAGCCGGGAAATTGCGCCCCGGGTTTAAGTTACTCCAAGCTCTGACGGATCTAGGGCTTCCAGCCTCCGAGGAACTGGCCCTGGAAGCGCTGCGGAGGGATTTGATAAACGGAACCTGTGGGGCGCTGCGGAGGTCTATTGAGGAATCCCGTTTTGAGGAACTTGTTGGGTCCTCCCACATACCGGCGTTACTGTATATTTTTCGGACCCTGGAAAGCTTACTCTGGGGAAATGATGGGGATATAAGCGCCGCTTTTGGGGAGCCGCCGCCGGAGGAAGAAGTTCCATCCTATAAGGTGCGACTCCTTTCCTATGTGAGCTCCTATAAGTTGGGGATCCACGATACGGACAAGGCCGTAGAACTGATAAAGGAAGCCATGCACATAAGCCAGGGCCTGCCCGGCAACAGAGGGCTCGCCCAGGCATACCGTTTATTTTCCTTGGTGAACCTGTCCAAGGGGCGGCTCTCCGACTCCATTGAGTATTTTTCCTTTGCCATGGAACAGGCGGAAAAATCCGAAGATTTTGAGGAATACGCCCTATCCGCCTATTATGCCGCCGCTACGCAATTTCTTTTTGGTAATATCGCCAAGGCGGAACGGCTGGCCCTCAAGGCGGAGGAGACCGCCCTCAGTGCGGGGCTCTCCGCCTGGGCGGACCGGGCACGGTTTCTCCGGGGAAAACTCCTCTTTGAATCCGGCCGGTACAAGGAGTCCCTGGATATGTTCGCTGAGCTGCGGCACAATCCCTTTAGCGCCCTCCCGGAAGCGGCGGTGGATATCCTGGAAGCTTGGGCCTACCGGTCTGCAGTTTTTCTTGGAAGTGATGAAATCCCCGCACCGCTTGTAACGAAGTTTCCAAATACTGACGCCCGTTTTTTTGAAATTGAAGCTTCCTATTTAGCAGGGGACTACCAAAGAACCGTAGAACTTTCGGACAGGCTCCTGGGTGAACTGCCGGATCAGGAATTCCTCTTTATTGAGCAGCCCGACTGGCGGAGCGGTTTTTTCCAGGGAGAATTGCTGCTCTTTTCGCTAAAGGAATTCCGGTCCTCCATGATTTCCGCCTACCGCGCTCTGGCCCTCTGCCGTCTGGGCAAGGCCGGTCGTGAGGATGCCCGCCGCAGCATAGAGTTGATTATCCAGGATGAACGGCTTTCCGATATGGATCCCAACAGCGCTTTTTACTTTTTCGCCTACTATTGTATCCTTGGTGAATCCGGGGCCCTTGAGGTAGACATGGACACCGCCGTCAGCATGGCCTACAAGCGCCTTCAGCGCAGGGCCAGCCGCATTGACGATGCGGATATAAACAGGTCTTTCCTTTCCCGTCATTACTGGAACGGAGCGCTTAGCCGGGCTGCGAAGGAACATAAGCTGATATAGGGTTAGTCCTGTTTAAAAAACTTCATCGTATAATCAAGCTGTTTAATGCCCAGTTCTTGCTCCGCCTGGGCCAGGCAGGAGGCAAATGAAAATACCAGGGTCATCATATCCCGGCCGCTCCCGGCGTTGAACCGGTGCTCCGCATCCTGCTTCCGGATACCGCTCAACCAGACTTTAAAGTCGGGAAACTGTACGATTCCATACACAATGTCATTCACCAGATCCTTACGGTACAGGAGTACTACCTCCTCACTCTTTTCGTAGGAAACCGCAGGAACCGAGGACCATTGGTAGCCGTCCTGGGTGATTCTGCGGAGGAGATCGCTGAGGACAAAAATAAGGTCGCTGTATTTGATATGACTTAGATAATGGTACTCTTCGATTTTTTCCGCCGTCCGTATTTCCACATAATCCGCTTCGTTCCTATCATCGTAATAGACGGTCATCTCAGGGTTAATGTCCATGAGGAGATCCTCATCTTCGAAATCTTCATCCGTCGGATCCACCGGACTTGCAGATTCCAGTATAGTGTCCAGCAGGGTATTGGTGTCCGGAGGATCCGACGGGTCCGGAGGATTCGTCGAATCCGGAGGATTCGCTGCCAAAGCGAAGGGGGCCAGGAAAAACCATATGAGGATACCGAACGCCGGTTTAGTCTTAGTCATCGTCTACTCCATTATAGCACACTGAACCTAAGCCCGGCACCAAATCGCCAGCCCTCAATAGACGGCAGGGACTCGCCGGTCCAGAGACGGTAGATCGGGAACCAGACCCGGAGGTCTAAACCCATGCGTAACTTTTCTGTTACGGTAAAGTCCATGCCTGTGCCGATAACCGGCATGAACCAGCGGCCCTGGCCCCAGAAATAGGCGGCAATGTCACTGGTCTGCTTGGAGGCATCCTTTTCATCCTCGCCTTCAAGTCCATCCGCGATAAGGCAGATACGCAGATCCGCTGCGGGGCCGCCGTAGACACGGAGACGCAGGGTATCGGTAAGGGGGAAGGTCTTTAAAGCCTGGACACCCAGGATGGAACCGATCACAAAGGCGGAACGGTTCTCCGGATTGGCCGGGATGGTCCGATCCAGCTTGTAACTGTAGGCGTAATAGGTACCGTAAAAATCCAGGGACAGCTCTATTTGAAGGGATTTAACCAGAGGCAGAAGCCAGGCCGCCGAGATGCCGGCGGAAGGCAGGATAGGTCCGGAATCCGAGTCCAGGCCGTTATCTTCGGGAAAGATAAGAACAGAGCCCCGAAAGGCTAGGGTAAATTTTTCCGCGGGGAGCTTCGCTGGAAGTTCCGGAGTGGTCTCTGCCCCCAGGGGAAGGGCGGTAAGAACAGAAACAAAAAACACCGCCAAAAAAACTATTCGGGGGACGGATCTCATAGCTTTAGTATAACACATTCGTCCCGGCCAAAACAAACCCTGCGGCGCCTACATTCCAGCCATCCTGTTCTTCCCAGGTTCCCAGTACCGCCCGGGAGGGAGCCTCATCGGGGAAGGTCAGGGTGATCAACGCGGCGCCGGTATAGACAAAGTCCTGGGGCAGCGGGGGGAGGGCGAATTCCCGGATCCTAACCGTATCCCCCGTTGTTACTCCGATAAAGCCTTGCCCGGCGGGATTGATAAGCAGGGCGATAGCTTCGGTAGAATCGCTGTTGCCGCTATGGTAGTAACCGGGGTATATCAGGACATTCTCCTGGATATTTTTCATCGCCGCAGGTGTTGCGTAATAACGGAGGCTGGGGAATTCCGGGGAAACCACCCCTGCAATGCCAGGGAAAGCTCCGTTTCCCAGGGATGCCTCCAGAACCTGTTGCAGCGGGGCCGGAGCCTGTTCCGGCGTGCGCGGTTGGAAGGCGTTCTGTAAGGCTCCGGGAGAGGACGGTTCCCCGGCAAGGGAAAGGTTGGCGGTACGGAAATATCCAAGCCCCTGGATGGTTCCCCCCTTTTTTATCGCCCGGTAATACCACTGTTCATCCGGTCCTTCCTGCAGCTCCTCCAGATCCCAGCCGTCCTCCGGGGGAAGATCCGCAAAAGCGGGGATATCCAGTTCCCTTATTCCGGCGCCGGGTTTTAAGCCCCAGACCCGGGGCGAAGGCGGGGGGAGTTTGTTATCAATAAAATAATCGTTCCGGTATATCATGGCTGCGGGTATATCGTCAAAGAAGAAAAGGGACTCTACGGAATAACTCTTCCAATAAACACTGTTATCAATGCGGTACAGGGCTATCCCTGCATCCTCCGTCCCTGTCCAGGGTATAAAAGCCAGGAAGCCCTCCTGGTTTATTCCCAGGATGATCCGGTCATCCTGGGCCAGAATACCTGCGACACGCAGGGATAGGGGCCAGGGAATAAAGGGGCTTGGGAACGCTTCCTCCGGGGAGGGGATCAACGCCGGTCCATTTTCGCCCAATTCAAACCAGAGGGGATTCTCTCCGCTCTGTAAAAGCGCCAGGGCATATTGGCCATATTCGGCAGCGGGCGTTTCAGGCAGCGCCGGTTCCGCCAATGCAGGAACCTCTATAGGCGCTTTTGAGCAGGCGAGGAGGGAGAGTAAAAACAATAGGGGCAATACAGATGTCATACTACAATAACGGTATAAAACATAGAGAATTTAACCACAAACCGCAGGGATTACTCTACCACCCTGCCGTACCGCGGCACAGGCAGTAAGAAGAATTCCACCACGAAGGACATGAAGGGACACAAAGGTGAATAGGAAAAGATCATAGGACTCCCAGTTTAGCCTCTTAGAACCATTGCATGGCTTCACCGGCGGTTCCACATCCACACCCCCCTGCTTACCCGGAGTATGCCCTCGACGGAAACGTAGGTATCCGAGCGGGGGGTGACCATAAACCGGAATCCCACCCCCGGTTCCGGAAACATGGGTTTGGCGAAAGGGGACGGTCCGGCGAAGGGGCCCTCCGCTCCATGGTCCCCGGTTTTAGCCAGAGCATTCCTGGGTACCAGAAGTTCTTCCCCTTTCTGGGCCGTGATACGCCGCCGGTCGAAGCCGGATTGGACCGTACGGATCGCTATATCATGCCAGTCCGCCCGCCAGGGATCGTCCCGGATCGCCTCGGGTACCGCATCGCTGCCCATGAGGGTACGGAACCGGGGCCAGTCGAAGTATTCCGGCCGCCGCTTGTTGAGCGTCGTAGTATCGATGGTTCCGGTTGCGGTGTTTCTGGCTTCGGTCAGTTCCCGGTAGAACCAGGCTTCCACGCCGCCTTGCCAGCTGAGTTGCAGCTTGCTGCCCGAAGTGTCGAAGGGGAGTATCCCCCCGGCGGGGCGCATTTCCCCCGGGAGTATGCCCCGGCCGGGCCAGTAGGGGAAGGCCAGAACCGGGGTAGCCCATTCTGAGGCTGCGGCGATGGCGGTTTTACCCCCTCCTGCAGTTTCCAGAGATTGGGGGATGCCCTGGGGGTTTAACCAGACCAGGCGCCAGTGGGGGCTTCCCAGCATTTCCTGCCACGGGACTGGTAGGGAGGGCAAATTTACGATGTATTCCGGAGGAATAACCGGATCTGCGCTACATGCAGCGAAGTTCCCCGCGCAGGCCCCCAGGACCAGGGTTAGGGCGAAAAATAGAAATCCATTATTTCCTTTCATACATAGCTTATGTATCGCTTCAGAATTTTGCATTACCGAACTTGTTTATTGCTTAAATTTTTTATTTAATGCATACTATTTACAGGATGGCTGATACTAGTGATTATCTAAAGACACTTACCGAGGTTTTGGCTGCCCGGGCAGACTGGCTTGAAAAATCGGAACTGCCCAAATTGAAAGAAGAATTCCGTACTTTTCATACCGCCTTTGTGGCGCTTTATAAGCTGTTTCTTAAAAAAGGCCTGATCATTGAGGATCCCTATAAAAATGAGGTAAAGATTGGGGAACTTGAGGTGCCGGAAACCGCCCCCTTCGCCGAGAGTGACTATAAGGACGAGTACAGTCTTCGGCTGTCTTCCTACGATAATCAGCTTGACTTTCTGGTTAATTTCTATCAATTCAGCGTTGATTTTCTTACGGTGGAGAAAATAAAGCGTATCCTGGGTTTGGTACGGTTTGTTGACTGGACCCGGCTTAGTAACAACAGTGAAGTGCCTAATAATAAGGCCATGATGGAGATCTTAAATGCGGCAAAGGCCGGAGCGGATCCCCTGTCCGCCAGTATCATCAATGAATCCCTGTCCAACCTGTCTAGAACTACCGGAAGTATCCTCTCCTACCTCAAATTGGTATCCGATTACAACCGGGAAGCCTATAAACTCGAACTACGAACCACCGTGCTTAGTACTCTGACGGAGTCGGAAGCTTCGGTAATACCCACCATACGGAAAAAATTCGCCACCGCTATGCCGGGCAAGCCCTTTTATCCGGATTTAGTGGCGGAGCTTGTTAAGGAAGATTCCAATGCGGGTAAGCCCCTGCGGGATGAGGTCATTAAACAGATGACGGTGCCGGATACCAAGCCGAAAACCGTTTCCCCCCAGATTCTTTTTAAGGGTATCCTGATCGAGGGGCTCAACGCCATCGGATCGGTTGGTTCGTCCCTGACTGAAGTAGGGGTAAAGATGGATGAAAACGCCGCCCTTCTGGAAAACCGGAAAAATGGCTTCTGGGACAAACTCAAACGGGTTATCCAGCAGATGTTGAATAAGGAACCGGACCCGACCATCTTCGATGTAGAGTATATGGATCCCGTTAAAGGGGGCCCGGTCAAGGAAAAGGTAGACTTTGCCCAGTTTAGGGGTGAAATGGATCGTAAGACCCGTACCCTCACCGCCCTGGCATCCCGGAGCGGCGGCGCCTTTGAGAAGATGCAGTCCATGAACGAGACCCAGCTCATGGGGATGCTGGAAAAAAACATCCGGGAAGTACAGACCATCCATAAAGTTTTAGGCGCCCTGGACGATTTTTTTAAGATCGAGGCGGGCCGGGAAGACCGGGATAAGGTGAAGGGGATAAAACCGGAACTGGCCACCATGAAAAATGCCATTGTTAAGGCAAACCAGCGGCGCCACGAGTACAGCGCCCAGAAGGAAGAGGAAGAGCAAATGAGGAAGCTGGGTATCTCCTCCGGTGTATAAGGAGTATAGAACATGAAAAAATCAGGAAAGCTATATCGGGTGTTTTTAATCGGCCTTGGCCTGTTTCTTTTGGCTTCGGTGTGCATCGGCGCCGCGCCCATACGGGATGATTCGGGACGAAAAAGCCTGCCGGATCTAACAGAGCAGACTCCCCCTGCCGTCGAGCCGTCGGAGGCTGAACCGAGTGCAGACGCCCCCGAAACCGAGCGGGAACTGCCGGATTTTGCTGAATCCCGGCCTCAGATTGTGAACCGGGAAGAGCTGACCATGGCGGTTTCCAAGGGTGAAGTGGAACTGGATTTCCGGAAATCCTATCTAGCCAGCGAAGCCCAGCTTTATACCGCCCTGTATGAAGGGCTTTTTTCCTATCACCCCTTTACCATGGAACCGGTTCCGGCCGCCGCCAGCGCCTGGACAGTTTCGGAGGATAAGAAGGAATGGACCTTTACTATCCGGGAAAATGCCCGGTATTGGAACGGAGATCCGGTCCGGGCGGAAGATTTCCGCGCCGCATGGCTTTCCCTGCTGGATCCGGAAAAACAGTCCCCCTATTCTTCCCTTTTCGATATCATCGAAGGGGCTCTGGATTATCGTTTAGGTAACAATACCGATCCGGACAAGGTTGGTATCCATGCACCGGAGCTGAGAAAACTGGTGGTACGACTGAATAACCCGGCGTCCTTTTTTCCCAGTATGCTCTGCCATCATTCCTTCAGCCCCATCCATCCCTCTATGCTGAAAATTGACGACTGGTCCCGGGGCGTCCCGATATCCAACGGCCCCTTCTATATGGTGGAGCAGACCGATGACATCATCGTGCTTACCCGGAATGAACTCTATTGGGATGTGGCCCGTACGGCCCTAAGGAAGATCTCCCTCAAATTTGTTGAAGACGGGGATGAAGCCACGGCGCTCTGGAATTCCGGAGAGGTCCGGTGGATAGCCGGGGAGTTTAATCCCGAAACCCTCACCGACCGCAGTGGTATCGTGGTGACCCCCATGTTTGCCACGCACTATTACTACATCCGTTCCACCGCCAAGCCCTGGACCGATTACCGGGTTCGTCAGGCCCTCTCCAAAGCCTTACCCTGGGCTCAGATCCGCTTAGGCCATTCTCTGCCCGCCAAAACCCTTATCTATCCCATCCAGGGCTATCCCGAAGTTGAAGGTCTGGATACCACGGACATTGATGAAGCCAAACGCCTTTTAAGCGAGGCCGGCTACCCCGATGGCATGGGTCTGCCGGAACTGGTGATTCGCCTGACCCCTTCCCCCGAGGCTGCCCGGATTGGCGGCCTTATGGCTACCACCTGGAAGGAAGAACTGGGTGTACAGGTTAAGGTGGAGGTGATCCCCTACCGGCAGTACTTTACGGCCCTTAAACAGAATGATTATCAGGTAGCCTTTTCAACCTGGATTGGCGATTTCCCTGACCCCTACACCTTCCTGCAGATGTGGCGCCGGGATTCCAACCTGAACGACGCCCGTTACAACGATGCGGATTACGAAGAGCTGATGGACAGATCCATGACGGAGGAGGGCAAGACCCGTATGGAGACCCTTGCAGCCGCAGAAAAACTGCTCCTGGACCGCGGCGCGGTGCTTCCCATATCCTACAGTCCTGCGGTGAATATTGTTGATACCGATGAGTTGGAGGGGTGGTTCCCCAATGCTTTGGATATACATCCGTTTAAGTATTTTTCTTTCAAGGCGTTTCGGCCGTTGCCGGGAGTAGTGCTGCTGACGAAATAGGGTTTGTTAAAAAGAGTACACAGGTCATTCGGAAAAACGCCGGTGGGGGCGGGGGCGGTGAATCCCCAGCGCGGGATGCTTGTAGAGTCTGCTTCCGCAGCCCCGCTGCGCGGGTCTACTCTAGCAGGGAATTCCAAATATCCCGCGCTGTGGCTCCCCCACCCCCGCCCCCACCGGCGCCTGTTCGCACAACTTGTGTTTGAGCGTATTTCCCGGAAGCCGAAGGCCCGGAACACATATAGGCCTTATGCGCTTTTAATTTTTGCTACGTTAGCCGCCCGCATGGACGCGGGCGGTTTTTGTTTTATATTTTTATGTATGTTTTATTCCAATATTTTTTTTAATTCATTTGTTTTTATTATTTTTGCAAATGTTCCTTGCAATCCAGCCATATATACATTATGAACAGTTTCTGCCGGGATATTTTTATTATCCCATATTAAATCTTTTGTTGTACATGCGTCACTTAAAACTATCGTTTCATAAGAATAATCTTTTGCAGCACGAACAGTTGTATCTATACACATATGAGTCATCATTCCACATATTATTAATTTCTTAATACCAGTTTTTGAAATACATTCATGCAAATCAGTTTCAAAAAAACTATTTGGTTTATGTTTAACTAATACTGTTTCACCCTCATTGGGTTTAACAGTTTTATTTATTTCATTTCCAACCGTATTTGGTAAAAAGAATGTTGCTCCTGTCTGTAAACTAATATGCTGAATATGAAATACGGGAAGTTTTTTTTGTCGAAAAATTTCAAGTGCCATACTTGCATTTTTTGCGGCTTCTTCCGTTTTATATAATGTATTACTCCCACCTGGGAAATAGTCATTTTGAATATCAACTAAAATCAATGCAAAGCTCATATAATTTCTCCTATGTTTTATATATCAAAAATGTAGGCCCAGTGTCTCACTGACAAAGGCGGGAGGAGGGAGGGGCATCCCTGGCCGAACACATTGCGGACCTACGGAAGCGAATTCTACAAGCGTGTGAGCGCCGGGGATGCCACTCCCTCCTCCCGTTTTTGCCACTTTGGTAGGGAGCGACTATTTAATGAACGATTCTTCGTCCGTGTGGTTAGTGTGGGTTACCTTGCGGGGGTTTTCCATACTTGGCTTTCTTCAAAGCCGTGGATGGACTTAATTAGTGCCAGCCAGTAATCTGCTTCGTTTTTTGAGGTATAGGGGCCGACTCGGACACGGAAGAAGGTCTTGCCGTCTACGTCGCGGTTTTCGATAAGGGACGTGATGCCCTTGGAGGCTAGGGTGTCTTTGACGCCTTCGGCACGGGCTACGGTGGAGAAGGAGCCGGTTTGTACCCAGAAATTTTCGCGGGACTTTGACTGGGCGGGGGCGGCGGATTTGGGAGCTGCAGCCCGGGGAGCGGCGGCAGCGGGTGTTTGCCGGGCCGGGGCCGGTCTGGCGGCAACCCGGGGCGCATCGGGAACTGCGGCAGTGACGGGGCGGGGTACGTCTACGATCAGCCGGTTGCTGGCGCCTGAGGTACCGCGATCCACCGTTACGGTATCGCTGGGGTTTTCGCCGTAAATATAAAAGACATTATCCTGGGCATTGCCTTCGGGAGGGGTCCGGAGGCCCTGGATGTCTACGGAATTTTTCACCAACTCTACCGCATCCAGTGACGCCGGTAGATTGGGGTTGTCGATTCCTTCAGGGTTCCCTGCGGGAATGGGTTTTACCGGTTTTGCCATCGCAGCAGCAGCCGGAGATGGGTTCCGGGGCGAAAACACCAGAATTGAAGCTCCTATCACAATGACAAGAAAAACACCTACAGAAATCGCTACGAGCAGTAATTTCTTCTTTTCCATGATACTTACGCCATCCCCACCCGGGAAAGAATTTCGTTTAGTCGGTTATCTATACGCCTTCGATACAGGGAGGCGCAGAAACCAAAATATCCCCGGTTTTCTATTATGTATATATCGGCCTTTTTTTCGAAATATTGAGGGGTGAATTTTTTTTGGCTCCCAAATCGGCGCAGGATCTGTCCGAAGCTTAGACCGTCCCGTTTACGGGCCCGCAGGAGCCGGGTCAGGGTTGGGGCCTGTACCAGGATGATGCAGTCCAACTGCGGGAAGGCGGAGGACCGGTGGAGCAGCGCCGCGTTGATTACGCAGGGCTTGCCTTCCTGTTCGTCCCGTTGGGCGGCTATCCATTCTGAAGTCATTCGGTTGGCCGCCGGGTGGACTATCCCCTCCAGGGCCGCCAGGTTCTCGCCCTTGCCGAAAACCTTCTCTCCCAGAAGCCGCCGGTCTATGGCGCCGTCCGTCCCCAGGATATCCTCCCCAAAGCGTTTCAGGATGGCCTCCCGTTCGGTTTCGATGGCCCGGTGTCCCAGCTTGTCCACGTCCAGCACCGGCAGGCCCCGTTCCTCCAGGAGCCGGCCTATGTAGTTCTTCCCCGCGCAGTAGGTTCCGGTGAGTCCGATGACTTTTTGTTGATTTGTAGTATTTCCCACGTTATGTATACCGGGGTCCTAAAGGGCTTCGTCACCCTCGGCGGTGAGCTCTTCAAACTCTTCTTTTTCGAGCTCCTCGGTTTTCTTGATGATCTGTACCGCCACCTTCTTCCCCACTATACCGGGCCGGCAGAGGTACTTCTTTTTATTGCCGATGTTGAGGGAGAATGTATCTCCCACCCGGACATTGTAGAGCCGCACCACATCCCCGGTACGCAGGGATAGCACATCTTTAATAGGAATATTTATCCTGCCGATTTCCGCTACGATGGTAACGTCCACGGTGGAAAGTTTTTCCTTAAGGGTATTGAGGTTTTCGTTCGTAGCCGCCCGCCGAGCCGATGAATACCAGAACTGGGCGGATAACTTACCGATGATGGGCTCTATGGTCAGGTAGGGTATGCAGAAGTTCATCATCCCTTCGACTTCGCCCACCTTGGTCTCCAGGGTTACCAGAACAACCATGTCTGTGGGCGGCACGATCTGGGCAAACTGGGGGTTGGTCTCGATTTGGCCCAAGCGGGGCCGAAGGTCGATTACCTGGGCCCAGGCTTCCCGCATATTTCCCAGGATACGGACTATCATCCCCTCCATAACCGCCGCTTCAATATCCGTCAATTCATGCTGGGACTTGGTCCCCTCGCCGGTACCCCCGAAGAGGCGTTCGATGATGGAAAAGGTGATTGCCGGGTCTATTTCCAGGATGGCGTTCCCCTTGAGGGGGTCCATATTGATAACCGCCAGGGTGGTGGGAGTAGGGATGGAACGGATAAATTCCTCATAGGTAAGCTGGTCCACCGATGCCACATGGACGTGGACCATGGAACGGAGATTTGCCGACAGAGCGTTGGTGGTAAGCCGGGCAAAGGTCTCATGCATAATCGAAATGGTCCGGATCTGCTCTTTGGAGAACTTATCGGGGCGTTTGAAGTCATAGATCTTGATTTTCCGGGTATCCGCGGCGGGCTTGAAGTCCTCCGGTTCGGTTTCCCCGGCGTTGATAGCAGTGAGCAGCTGGTCTATTTCATCCTGGGACAGGACTTCGGTCATTTTCTACGCTCCGACATTAGTATAACATCGGCATATTATCTTATCAATATGCAAGTAAATAAGGAAATAGCGCAATTTTGGCATTTTCATTTTGGTCGTGAACTACACGCTACGGGTAGTGCCTCCTTGAAAGAGGACACTACGAGAATTTGGCCGCCTGGCGCCCTTGTGTTGACCGCATGATTATTCTGTTTGGTGGCTATCCAGGTAAATGCGAATATCGTTGATTAATTTTTCTACTGCCCCTATAAAGGCGCCGTTTTTTTCCGTTACTTTTTGAAGGTCGCTTGCCTTGGCGGCGAATTCCAGTTCTTCAGCCATGTTGCCTATTTCTACGGCATTAATGCCCCGGCTTGCCCCTTTTAGGCCGTGAATCGTGATCATATAATCGGAAAGATTTGTTCCGTTTGGTTCGCGGATTGTGTCGAGCATCGCCGGGGCGCTTTTGCTGTAACTCGTCAGGATGCGCTTGTATATTTTTTCACTGTTGTAGCGTTTAATGCCCCCTGGCATATCCAAACCCGGCACAGATTTTTCAGGTTCTTGTTTTTTAGCCTCGTCCGCATCGGGTCTTTCTTTTTCTGCCCGCGCCAAAGTTTCGGCGCTCTGCTTGGCCCTTACCCATTTGCTGAGCATCGCGTCAAGTTCTATAATGTCTATGGGTTTTGACACAAAGCCGTTAAACCCATTTGCAAGAAACATCTCTTCATTGCCGGTAAGGGCATTGGCGGTAAGGGCTACAATCGGAATATTTTTTGCGTAGTCGGCGCCGATTTCATTTCTGATGATGCGCACCGTTTCTATGCCGTCCATTTCGGGCATCATGTGATCCATGAGCACGAGATCGTAGGGGTGTTTTTCGTCTTTAATCATTTCTATGGCTTTCATGCCGCTTGAGGCACATTCAACCGTAAGTCCGTAAGGTTCAAGCAGGCCCTGGGCTACTTCAAGGTTTATGGCCACATCATCCACGACGAGTACCCTGCCGTAGGGCATCCAGGCTCTTTTCAAATCCCGGACGGGGTTATGGTATTCTTCTATAAAACGAAGGGCCGCGAACATCTCCGCTTTTTCTTTCCCTATTACAGAAGTTCCCGTTGTTCTTTGCGGGATTGTCATTGTAAAAGTACTGCCCTTTCCATATTCGCTTTCCACGCTGATGGCGCCGTTCATAAGGGTCAAAAGTTTTTTGGTGATCGAAAGCCCAAGACCGGTGCCTTCGATTTTCCGGTTTGCCTTGGTGTCAAGCTGGCTGTATTCTGAAAAAAGTTTTTCCCTGTCTTCCTGCCTGATTCCGACGCCCGTGTCGGAAACCTTCAGTATCATACGTATTCCGTTTTCAAAAGGCTCGTGGGTTATTTCAAGCCGCACCTTTCCGGCCCTGGTATATTTAATCGCATTGGACAGGATATTATTAAGAATCTGCTTAATCCGCAGTTCATCGCCAAAAAGAGTTTCAGGGAAATCGCCGCTCACCGAAAGTTCAAAGGCAATCGGTTTTTCACCTATACGTACCATATTGAGGCGCACCGATTCACTTATCAGAGAAGCGGTACTGTATTCTACCGGAATTATTTCAAAATTGCCCGCTTCAATTTTTGAAATATCCAGAATGTCATTTATAATTCCAAGCAGGGTAACTCCCGAAGCTCTGATTTTTTCAATGCTGCCGTGAGCGGCTTCGGACAGCGTTTTTTCTAGCACAATGTTTGAAAGGCCAATGATGGCGTTTAGGGGCGTGCGTATTTCGTGGCTCATGGTTGCAAGGAATTCGCTCTTTGCCCTGGACGCGGATTCGGCAATCTTTACCTGTTCGGCAAGTTCCCGTGTTCTTTCCCCAACCAAAATTTCAAGCTCCGCTTTTTGCTGATGTACCTGATTATACGAATCGGCCAGGTGTTTTGCTAAAGCGACGGTCATACCGGTTGTCACAAAAAAGAAACTGTAGCGGGTCAGGAAAATACCCGTATGGATGAATGCCGCGTCCAGTGTGTCAACTACGGCGGTCAGGCTCAAAAAGACAATAACCGTAACGATATTTCCGAACAGAGTCTTGGCAAGGCCGTTCTGTATCTCTTTTAGGAGATTCCATTTGGCATAGGTATGTTTTTCCCATTGGCGGTGAATGCCTTTGCAGAAGGGAAACATTACATCATGGCCCAAAACATAGATCAGCATGAGCATGCAGACTACTCGCCAAAGATTCAATGCGTTGTCAGAAAATTCAAGGGAGAAAAACGACTGTAGGATAATCAAGACGAAACAGAAAAGGCCGTACAGCTTTGCAGGCAATTGAATACGGTTAAAGTTGAGCTGTTCGATAAAAGACGCCAGGAAGAACACCAGAATATAGAGGGCCGAATATTCAATTTTTTGGGTGATTGCGGAATCGCTGATAAGGTTATAGATGACAGGACTCCGGGCAATAAAATAAATCCCCGTCATAATCGAAAAAATGCCGTAATAGAAATTATACTTTTCCGCTCGCCGCATCAGGAAGAAAAGCAAAAGATGATAGAGGCCGACAAAAACATACACGGTACAAAAAATCAAAGTCATTTGGTCGGCGCTGTGCCTCATCACGATGCGGTAATCGTCAATAAAATGCGGAGCGGTATAAAAAAGCCCGCCATAATCGAAACCGGGAGGGCTTATGATCCTAATGGCAAGAATGTTCGTACCGGTATGAAAAATATCCCGGTACACCGGAATACCCGCGCCCCGCCGCGTCCGGTGATCGGTTATTTGGCCCTTTGGGTCCAGATAGATTTCTGAATGGACTAAAAACCCGTTGAGGTATACTTCCCAGTTATCCCCAATGCCCGCCAAATAAATGCCCGGCGTTACCGGCGGCGAACTTCTCAGGGCGCGTATCGCTTCGGTATCGACTTCAAAAGGGATGGCCATGGTGAATTCCTCATCGGCGTCTGCCCATGGAGAAAGAAACGGGCGGCCGCTTTTGAGGCCCAGGATGTCCTTAATAATAAGCGAGGTCCTTCCCTGGTTGGGCAGCGCCGCCGCCTCCCAGTCATCGGGAGAAAATTCCCGGATTATATCCTGAAAGTTAAAGCCCTTTTTTGCATAAATAGGGCAGTCGGACAGCTCTACCCTGAAGGGGCTTTCCGCGGGATTTTTCGGCCTTAAAAAGAAAAGCACGGCGCCGATTAGGGCCGCGGCCAGAAGAAAATACATTGCAAATTGAGCAGGTTTTTTCATTCTGAATAAATGATATATCAAAATGACAAATTTAACTACCTTTGCATCAACTGGAAAAAGTCTAGAAAAGCCCCGCCAAGTCTGGACAAAAGATAGGGGTTTTCCACCAAAAACACGAAAAACGGCGCCTGGCACCAGTTTAGCCGAATTTCTTGAAAAAATGGCCCGCGAGCTTGATTCCGTTATTGATAAAATGAAAAAGTAAGTTCCACTCCACCTTTGGGGTTACCGTATAAGGGACTTTGCGGCACGGAAATCTTGACGCTGGTAAAAAGTCCTAAGGTGATATAAAATGAAAATTGGAGACCATATGCAATCAATAAAGACCGTACTGGACAGCGGGAAATTAGAAAACCTTATTGCCCTTCCTCCGGATTTCAGGCAAAAAAAGGTTGAAGTTATCATACAATTGATTCCCAACGAAAGCACAAGCACCGAAAACCAGCAAAATTTAAAATCAGAATCCTTTGGGATGTGGGAAGACCGACAGGATATGGAGGATGTTGAATTATTTGTCAGGAATTTGAGGAAAGGCAGAAAATTGTGCTAATAGACTCGGATGTAATGATTTGGTTTTACCGCGGCAAGCTCAAGGCACAGCAAATGATCTATCAAAACATTCCTTTTAGTTTATCCGCCGTTTCTTATATGGAAATAGTACAGGGAGTAAGAAACAAAGAGGAACTCAGTAAATTAAAAAAAGATTTAACACAATGGTCTACAAAGATAGTCCAAATAAATGAAGCGGTTTCTGAAAACGCAATAAACCTACTTGAAAAATACAAATTAAGTAATGGATTGGAATTAGGGGATGCTTTAATTGCTTCGACTGCATTAGAATGCCAGGAAATTCTGATAACAGGAAATACTAAACATTACGACTATATACCCAATATACAGATAATGCCGTTTTTTATTGTATAAATCTAATCAACGCCAGCGGGCTCGGAGTATTGGAGGCGGTAAAAAAAACTGGAGGGATAAAATGGGTAAATTAGCGCGTTTTCTGCTGCAGGACCACTGGAAGAAAACAAAGCGGGAAGATGACCGGCGGATCGCAACCCTGACCCCAACAGCGGGAGTCGCGGAGGATAAGGATATCCCCTACCGGAATGATGGAACCCCCCTGCATCGCCTTGATGTGTATTATCCCGAAGGAAGCTCCGGGCTGCTCCCCACGATTGTTGATATCCACGGCGGCGGGTGGATGTACGGCGATAAGGAGCTGAATAAGTATTACTGTCTCTATCTGGCCTCCCAGGGGTTCGCGGTACTTAATGTGAGTTACCGGCTTTTACCGGAAACAGATCTCAAGGGGCAGGTTCAGGATATCTTCGATTCCCTGCATTGGCTTGAGCGTAATGGCGAACAACATCACTGCGATACTAAACGGGTGTTTCTTACCGGAGATTCCGCGGGGGGGCACCTCGCCGGTCTGACTGCCTGTATTCAGCTCAGCGGGGAACTGCAAACCCTCTATGGGGCCGCCCCGGTATCCTTTGCCATTTCCGCCCTGGCCATAAACCATGGGGTATGCGATCCCGTTGGCCACGGTATCACGGGGTATCAATTTACCAACCGGGAAATGGACCACATGTTTTTCGGGAGTAATCCAACACAAAGCCCCCTCTATGCTAAAGCAAATTTTCAGGATACCGCGCAGGGGCTATCCCTGCCGCCAATACTACTCGTAAGCAGCGAGGCGGACGACTATCACAGCCGTTCCCTAGCCCTGAAAGCCTATCTGGACGGCATTGGCGCATCATCTCAAGTATTGTTTTGGACTAAAGCCCAGGGGGAAAAGCTGGGTCATGTGTTCAACATTTTATACCCCCATTGGCCGGAAAGTGTGGAAACCAATAAGGCCATATGCGCCTTTTTTACCGCTTCAGCATAGCCCTTGCCCCCTATTGCAAAACAGTACATTATCCGGCACAATGGAACCAAGAAAATCTACCATTCAGGAGGTCATAATGTCCGATTCGGACGGCGGCAGTAGCAGCCGCCATAGACAAAGTCCAAACAATTTTCGGCTTATGGCCCTGCCCTGCTAAAAACATAACCTTCGGGTTTCTTTTACGGCATAGTGGCGGAAGCCATAGGACCAAAGGGAACCTATTATGGAAAAAGAAGCAATTTTAGAACTCCTCAACGAAAGCCCCATGAGGGTGGCGGAACTGCATTCAGCTTTTTCAGAGATGAATGTGGTGAATATCGCGGATATCTTTAAGGACGAAAATAAAGAAACGGACCTGCGGATCTTCCGGCTTTTGCCCAAAAGCATTGCCTCCGAGGTGTTTTCCTACATCGATCCCGACGAACAGCAGATGCTCATAGAAGCCCTTTCTGATAACGAAGTCAGGGACATTATGAATAAGCTCTTTGTGGACGATGCGGTAGACCTGATTGAAGAAATGCCCGCCGATGTGGTAAAGCGGGTTCTCCAGAATACTCAGAATGAAAAAAGAAAGATCATCAACCAAATGCTGAAGTACCCCGAGGATTCTGCGGGCAGCATTATGACCACCGAGTACGTGGATCTAAGCGAGGACGCCACGGTTAATGAGGCCTTTGACGAAATACGGAAAAACGGAATAAACAAAGAAACTATTTACACCTGTTATGTAATACGCCGGGACAGATTACTTGTGGGGGTGGTGTCCGCAAAAACACTGATGCTGTCAAAACCGGGCGACAGAATTGGTGATATAATGGACGCCACATTTGTGTCCGCCCATACCACGGATGACCAGGAATTGATCACCCAGCAGTTTAAAAAATACGGCCTCCTGGCAATGCCCGTGGTGGACAACGAAAACCGTCTGGTGGGGATTATCACCGTTGACGATGTGGTACAGATTATCGAAGAGGAAAACACCGAGGATTTTGAAAAAATGGGCGCCCTCAAGCCTTCGGAGGAGCCTTACCTGAAAACCGGTGTTTTTACCCAGGTCCGTAACCGTATTGTGTGGCTTCTCTTTTTAATGCTCTCCGCTACCATAACCGGCGGGATCATTGCGAGCTTTGAAGATGCCCTGGCGGTTCTCCCGGTTCTTATCGCCTTTATCCCCATGCTCATGGATACCGGGGGCAATGCGGGAAGCCAAAGCTCCACCCTGATAATCCGCGGTATGGCCCTTGGGGAAGTCGGGTTCAAAGATATTGCGGTGGTACTCTGGAGGGAGATCCGTATCGGTTTTCTCTGCGGTTTCATCCTGGGGTTTATTAACTTTATCCGTATTTATCTGACCAACGGGAAAAATAGCCTTTTGGCCGTGACCGTAACCCTTAGCTTGATGCTTACCCTTATGATAGCAAAGAGCCTCGGCTGTTTCCTGCCCATGGTGGCCAAGAAGTTAAAGGTAGATCCGGCGATCATGGCGGCGCCCCTTATCACTACCATTGTTGACGGCGCTTCATTGTGGATCTACTTTGTCATCGCCAAAATGATGTTCAAGCTATGATTTGCGTTTAATTGACTATTTCTGTAATCTGTGGTAGTATACTCGGAAAGTATGTTACTTTTAAAAGCCAAGGAGTTTATGTGGCGAAAGAAGAAGCGATAGAGGTCGAAGGGGTTGTCCGGGAAGCCCTTCCCAATACCATGTTCAGGGTAGAACTTGACAATCAGAACGGACACCTTATACTGGCCCATCTTTCCGGAAAGATGCGTAAACATTACATCCGTATTGTCCCCGGCGACCGGGTACGGATTGCCCTATCCCCCTACGATTTAAGCCGCGGTCGGATCATCTACCGCGAGCGCTAAAACCATTACCCCTTCAAAATAACCCAGGTAGACCCGCTTCCCCCTTCGATGGCCGGGCTTTGACCGCTTTCTCCGGCAAAGGGACAGCGTTCGATAAAATCCCGGACGGAGCGCTTTAATACCGCTTCCCCTTCGGAATGATTTCCCTTTCCATGGACGATGAGGAGTTTTTCCAATGCTTGCTGTCGGCTGACGTTAAAAAAGTTGTCCAGGGCAAGCCATGCTTCATCACGGGTGAGGCCGTGGAGGTCGATTGTGGCGTCCGGTTTTTTGGCCAGGAGCCTGCGGCGGCGTTCCCCGGGGGAAACCGTGGCCTTGGCTGTTTCGGCATCCTTATCGTCCACGCCGTATACCCGCAGCCAGGCGGTGAGGGGATCAACCCGCTCTGATCCGGCGGCCGCGGGATCTTCCTCAGACCGCTGCTTGACCGCTTTTTTGCCCGCAGGTTTCGCGGTTTCACGATCCCATTGATTCAGAATATCCCCAAAATCCATTATTCAGCCTTTAGTAAAAAACAAGATTATCCTGACGCACCCACCCGGCGTCTCCATCGGCACTTTCCGCATAGGCCCAGGGCTTTGAGGCGGCGCGGACCCGTACCGGCTGGCCTTCCAGCCAACGGGCGCTGATCGCCCCCTGGCTATCCGGCACGCGATAAGCCGCACAGGCACGGAGCACCGCACTTTCCTGTAAGGTTTTTCCCGTACCCCCACGGGAAGACGCGAGGCCGGCAATACCAAGTCCCAAAATACCGATCAAAAGTAAAATAACAACTTTATAACCCCGGAGAAACAGGGAAGTTACGCTCTTTTTTGGCAGCCATATGGCCAGTATCAATAAACAAAAACTAAGGATGATCAATAGCAAAAAGAAATTCCGGGGGCGCCATTTTTCATCCTCGGTCGTGGAAAGTCCAAGGGACTGTTCCGCTGCCCGGCGCGTCGAGACCAGATTTGGGCCCCCTAAGAGGTCCCGTTCCCCCCGCCGAAGTTCTCCCAGAGCTTCGGCATAGAGGGCCATGCTCCAAAACTTCCGGGCCGCCTTTAGTGTTTCTTCGTAGGCCCGGCGAAAAGGGGGAAACGGTTCCTCCCGGATTTCGGGAAAGGCCGGCGCGGGTTTTTGGGGCGGGACTGCTTCGGGTAATGGTTCCGGAACCGGGGGAACGGCGTTACCGGGAACCGGTTCCTTGCGGGGAGCAGCCGGGTTCAGCCGTATCGAGATGGCCGGGGCATCCAGGGTAAGGGTATCAAAATGAAGGGTGAAGGGCTCGATGGAAACCCTGGTTCCTTCCAGGGGGATCAAACGGAGCCGCAGTACCCGGCCCTGGTCCAGATCTTCCTTTGTCAGGGGCAGTTCCTCCAGAAGCGCCTCCGCCGGAGCGGTACCGCGGAACGGCGCCGGGCGAAGGGCCTTTCCCGGATCCCCGCCGAGGATGCGGAGGATTAATTCCGCGTCCTCTCCTATGGTCAGAGCGGCTGGAAGGGTATCCCAGGCCAGGCGGGGGTGGTATTCCTCCTTCATCCCTTCCTGGGCTATCACATAGGTCTGCAGCTTCCTGGTAGTGGTTCTGAACCCCCGGACACTTACCTCAAAGGCCCCCAAGCTTATGGTCCCCGTTCTCTGGGGAACAAACAAAAATTCTACCAGAGTCCAGCGGGTTCCCTCTTCGGGGGAAGTCCTAATGAGCCGGGTTTCTTTCCGGGACTGGGCAAAGGTGAGGGATGAGGGCAGATCCGGCGGGATGACCGTCACATCCTCAGGGACCGGATGATCCACCAGGATAGAAATTCGCCAGGAACCGTCGAGGACCGGGCGTTCCGGGAAGCTTTCCACCAACACCACCGGTTCTTCTCCGGACTGTCCAAAGAGACGGGGTGAGAAAAATAGGGGGACAATAAGCGGGATCAGAACTAGTAATCCGGTCCTGCAGTATCGGTGTCCTCGGCCCATTCCCGGCTTTTCCATTGGTCTTGCTCCTTCCGGCGAATATAATCAAAAAGAACCTGAGGGTTCTTTTGCTGTTCCTGAAGATTCAAAGAGAGAGAAGATGATGCATTGGAGTTTTGATGGGACAGGGAAAGGAGGCTTAGCTCCAGGTTCCGTTTCGCCTCAATGCGGCTGCCATCGGTTTCCAAGGCGGTCCGGAATTGATCCACCGCGGCGGCAAAATCGCCGGCATGGAAACGGACCACCCCCCTGTTGTAGTAGATCCGGTAGATCAGCTCCCGGTGATCCTCCCGCATCAGATCCGTCAGACCTTCTTCGGCGGCGGCAAAGTGCTGGAGGGCTGCGGCGCCTTCGTCCAGGGAAAGGTACACCAAACCCAGGCCGTATTCGGCATAGGGCGCGGTTTCGGCAAATTCCAGGGCTTCCAGGTAGGCGAGGATTGCCTCGGTATACATGCTCTGGGCATTAAAGAAGTTGCCCCGCAGAAGCAGGAGCTTCCCCGAAATCTGGCTCCCTAAGGACATGGAACAGGAGGCGCCTAACAGGAACAGTAATGCAAACAGGCAAAGGAGCCCCGCCGGGTAAACCGGATGATTTTTTTGGGGGGGTAGGGGTTCAACCATGTTTTCGCCTCCCCTTCTCCATAATTTTCGAAATGCCCAGAAAGATAAGGGCGGCGATGACAAAGATATACCCCAGATCCCTGGTTTCCCGGCGAAATCCCTTTACGGTAGTTCCGGAACCCAAGCTGCCCGGGGCGGCCAGGGACGCCAGATAATTCGCCAACTGGGCCGCAGCGTTACTCCGGTTTCCATCCACATAGATACCCCCGGTACGCTCCGCAGCATTTCTGAGGACTTCATCCTGTAAATAGCTGATCACCGGATGCCCGTCCTCCCCCAGCATGGCAGCGTTTCCCAGGGGAACCGCGCCGCCCTCTCCGGAACCGAGTCCCACGGTGATAAGGGTGATATCCGCATCTGCGGCTCTGTCCAGGGCGTCACCCAGGGAGCCCCCCAGGGATTCTCCGTCCGATAAGAGTATGATCCTGCGCCGGCTGGGGAAGGCGTCCTGAAAAGCTCCGGCGGCAGCGTCGATGAGCGATTCCAGGTTGGTTCCCCTGCCGGTAATGGCGGAACCGGAGAGGCTCGACAAAAAGGCCCGGATCGCCTCGGTATCTTCGGTGAGGGGGAGGGCTAGTACCCCCTTGCCCTTGCCTATGGCTGCTCCGAACCGGACCCCCGAGGCGCCGGCGCCTAAATTCCGGCTGGTAAACCAGGGATTGTTTACCAGTTCTACCACCAGCGACGCGGCCCGGCTGAGCCGCGATGGACCGCCGGGGCTGATGTCCCGTACATCCATGCTGCGGGACAGATCGATGGCAAAGACCACGTCCACCCCCCGGCGGGTTTCGCTCACCAGCCGGGTACCGCCACGGGGTTCCGCCAGGGCGATGATTACACAGGCCAGGAACAGGGTAAAAGCTGCGGTGGAAACAAGGTAACGGAAGTGCAGGTTCGAAACGAGCTTATCCCCGGAATCCCGGGAAAGGAAGTTTAAAACTGCGCGGCGTTTACGGTAGTGGAGGAAGGCCAAAAAACCTGCGGGGATCAGCAAAAAGAGGGCAAGCAGTACCCTGGGATTATCGAAGCTCACAGGAAGGCCCCCAGTATATACCGCCGGATAAACCGGGCGGCGCAGATCAGAGCCAGGGCGGTAATCATCAGGGGGATACGGAAACTCCGGGTCCGGTTTATCGTACCGGAACGGCGTATAATCATCTCCCCCTCGTCGATGCGGGAAAATGCCAGGGAGAAGGCCTCCGCCGAAGGGGCGGAAATATACTGACCGCCCCCGCTTTGGGCAATGGATCTAAGACTTTCGGAATTAAACCGGGAATCGAAGGTGCCGGTACGGCGTATCCTGGTAACCGGATCCACATAGTCAATGGGAACTTCCCCGCCGCCGCCCACTCCGATAACCCAGAGGGAGGCTCCTGCATTCTGAATGGCCGCCGCCGCAGTCTCCGGGTGAATCGCCCCGGCGTTGTTTTCCCCGTCGGTGATCAGCGCCACCGCCCGGCGCGGGGCTGCGGAATTCCGTATGTGCAGCGCCGCAATCCCCAGGCCCATCCCCAGGGCGGTACCGTCCCCCAACTCGCCTATACGCAGGGAATCGAGCCGGGAAAACAGGGCGCCCCGATCAATCGTGGGGGGCACCAGGAGGCTTGCATCGTTCCCCACGGCCACCAGCCCTATGGCGTCCGAGGGCCGCTGTGCGGCAAAGTCCCGGACCAGATCCCGGGCGGCGTCGAAGCGGTTGCGGCCGTTCATGTCGATCCCCGCCATGCTGGGGCTTATATCCACCACAAAGAGAATATCCGCCCCCCGGTTAAGCCACACCAATTCTGTGCTGATAAAGGCAGGACCGGCGGCGGCGAGAAAAAGGGCGAAAACCCCCGCCAGGTCCAGAACGCGGATGGCCCGTACCAGAAATTCCACGTTGAAGGGAGGCTTGAAGGGGCTCCCTCCGGGGGGGCCCAGGGGGATTACCAGGGTAAAGGCGCCTTTTAAAAAACGGGAGATGACAAAGCACAGAAACACTATTACTGCGCCCGCAAACAGGAGCAGGGGCCGTTCAAAACCGATATTCATTCGGCGCCTCCCGGTTTAGAATAGTGTTCTTTTTCGGCGGTCTCCAGAAGACCGGTGAGTTCCTTAAATTCGTCAAGAAGGCCGGACACCAGTTCCCGCTCAATGCTTTCCCCGCTGAACCGGAGAGTATCGCAGCGACGGAAGAGATCCGAAATCGCGGCGGGGGAAAGGCCGTCGGCGGTTCCCAGAGCGGGGAGGGCGAGCAATTCCCGGGGAACCATGGCCCGGCAATTGGTTCCCGTAAGTATCCCCAGGAAGCTGCGGAATTCCCCCGAAAGGGCTTCCAGGGTTTCCCCCTCCTTACCCGCTTCGGTGTTCCGCAGCCGTCGTAGACTTTTCCCCATGGCGCGGATAACCTGCCGCCGCCTGAGCCGTTCCGCAAAATTGCCCAGCCTGGTTTTCCCCCAGAATCCGCCCAGGGTCAGGGCAAGGAGCAGGAGGATGATCCCCAGGATGGTTCCGTAGATCATCACCGCGGTACCCGGGGCAGTTAAGGGCTCCGCGGGTCCCGAAAGGACCATCCCCCGCTGTTCCACCGAAAGGATGGAACTGATATTAACCTCAAGGCCCGTAAAGGTATGGGAGGCGATTTCTATGGGGGGCAGTAATATGAGCCCCGGAACATAGGCTTGGAAATCGACCAGGAGCCGGACAGCGGTTCCCCGGCGTTCCAGTTCCACCCGGTTGATTACCAGCTCGTTGGACCGGGGCAGACCGGCGCCCTGGATCACGGCGCCTTCGGTTCCCGCAAAGGCGGAACCAAGGGGAAACACCAGCCGCCCCTTATCGCCCACAAAAATCGTCTGGGGAATTATGTAGGGGGTGTTATCTCCGGAAATGCCCGAGGGGTGATCCTGGGAAAAACCCGGAAAAACCGGCAGGACAAGCCAGATAAGGAGGAGGAACCGCCTCATGATCTGCGCTCCCCAAAGAACCGGGTCAGCACCGCAGGGGCGTCTTCGGCGGTGGAAAGCTCCACGTAGGAGGCGCCGCAGCGGTGGCAGAGGGATTTCCACAGCTTGGTCCGATCACTATGCCATTCGGCCCAGGCGGAACGGAAGGAGGAAAAGCCCGTGGGAGCATGGAGTACCGTCCCGGTTTCAGGGTCCCCCATGGTGAGGAGTCCCAGGTTGGGGATCTCCTTGTCCAGGGGGTCGGTGATCCCTATGGCTATCACATCGTGTTTAGCGCAGAGGTAACCCAGCTCTTGTTCCCAGTTAATGCAGAGAAAATCCGAAAGGATCACCACCAGGCTGCGCCGCTTGAGGAGCCGGCCGGTTCCTGCCAGGGCAAGCCCCAGGTTGCTTCCCTTTCCCCCGTCGCTTGTGCGGAAAACTTCGCCGCTCGCCGTTGAAAGGAGCCCGCTGATGATGCTCATGATATGGGATCGCCCCTTACGGGGGCTAAAAACCCGGGTAATTTCCTGGTCGAAGCATACTGCGCCGATCCTTTGTCCCGCCCGTTCTGCGGAAAAGGCAACCAGGGCCGCCGCCAGAATAGCCTGATCCCGACGGCGCATATCCGCGGCGAACATGGACGCCGATTCATCCAGGACCAGACAAACCGTCAGTTCCCGTTCTTCCCGGTACATCTTAACATAGGGGGTTCCGAACCGGGCGCTCACGTTCCAGTCGATGGAACGTACATCATCCCCCGGTTCATAGTGGCGGACTTCATCGAATTCTATCCCCTGGCCCTTAAAAACCGAGCGGAAGTCCCCGGAGAGCAGATCCTCCGCAAGACCCCGGGCAACCAGGGGAAATGTGGCGATTTTTCGAAGAAGCTCGTAGCGGTCCACAGTCTCAGGGTACCGGAACAAAGGCCAGGATACGGGAAACCACCGCATCCGGGTCCAGCCCGTCCGCTTCAGCTTCGTAGGAAAGGACAATACGGTGCCGCAGTACCGGCAGGGCCGCAGTTTTTACATCCTCGGGGGTAACGAAGAGGCGGCCGTTGAAGAGGGCCAGGATACGGCAGCAGCGGTACAGGGCGATGGAAGCCCGGGGGGAAGCGCCGAAGGAGATATACCGGTACAGCCCCTCCCGCCCGGCCCTTCCGCTGCCGGCGCCTTCCGCAGGCCGCGATCCTCCGCGGGATCTGGCGCTTGCCGGCTTTGCTGCGGATGGCCTGGTGGCCGAAACCACCGAAACAATGTATTCCCCTATCTTATCGTCAATGCGGATCGCCTCCGCGGCAGTCCGGAGGCTCTCCAGTTGGGAAGGTCCGAGGATCGGCTTCAGGGTTGGGACATAGGAATTATGGGGGTTCAGAATACGGAGTTCCTCCTCCGGGCTTGGGTACCGTACCAGCAGTTTGAGGAGGAACCGGTCCAGTTCCGCTTCGGGCAGGGTATAGGTCCCCTCATGTTCAATGGGGTTCTGGGTGGCCAGGACGAAGAAGGGATCCGGCAGGGGGTAGCTCTCCTCTCCGATGGTAACCTGATGCTCCTCCATGGCCTCCAGCAGGGCGGACTGTACCTTGGCGGGGGCCCGGTTAATCTCGTCCGCCAGGATCACATTGGCAAAGACCGGCCCACGGCGTACGGAAAACTTTCCCGTAGCCTGTTCCCACACCAGGGTCCCGGTCACATCCGCGGGGAGCAAATCCGGAGTAAACTGGATCCGTTTAAAGTCCAGGCCGGTAATTTCCGCCAGGCTCTTCACCGCCAGGGTCTTTGCAAGCCCCGGCACTCCTTCCAGCAGGATATGTCCCCGGGCAATCAGGGCCATGAGGAGACCGTCGATCATCTCCCGCTGTCCGATAACCCGCTTGGCCAGTTCCTCCCGGCAGGAATCCAACAATTTCTGCGCCCCGGCCAACAGGGCTTCCGTATCCGATACATCCAAATTAAGTTGAGCCATGATCCTATTGTACTCTGCGGTGTTCGCTGGGGCAATATGCAAGGCGAATAATACCAGGGATGAGGCACCGGTCTATTGCTAAACCTATTATCTGTCTCTTTCCGCAGTTGAATATTGCCGTATAATACATAATAGTAAAGTAGTGGAAGCGGAAGAGGTTCGCGCCATCGCTCTGGCGATCCAGCGTGAAGAAATGACCGAATATCATGTGTATACCCAACTGGCAAAGATCTGTAAGGACACCCATAACGCCGGGGTGCTCCGGAAGGTTGGGGAGGCGGAAAAAACACACGCCGCCTTTTGGCAGTCCAGGACCGGCGTGCAGGTAAAGCCGGACCGGTTTAAGGTTTTTACCACCGTCATCACCGCCCGGATTCTGGGGCTTTCCTTTACCCTTAAACAAATGGAAAAAAAAGAGGGCACCGCCTCTAAAAGCTACCTGGCCCTGACGGAACAGTTTCCCGAGGTTTTGGCCATAAGCCTTGAAGAGGCGGAGCATGAACGGGAACTGCTGTCCATGCTGAACGAAGAACGGCTGCAATACGCCGGCTCCATCGTGCTGGGGCTGAACGATGCCCTGGTGGAACTGACCGGCGCCCTGGCGGGGTTCACCCTGGCCCTGGGGGAAACCCGTACCATAAGCATGGCCGCTCTGGTAACCGGGATATCCGCCGCCTTTTCCATGGCCGCCTCGGAATACCTTTCCTGCAAGGCCGATAATGACCCCCGGGCAATGAAATCCGCCCTCTATACCGGGACCGCCTATATCATCACGGTGATGCTCCTGATTCTCCCCTTCCTGCTTATCCCGAATAAATATGCCGCCCTGGGAATAACCCTGGCCGCTGGGGTGTTTATCATTTTTCTTTTTAATTACTACCTGGCCACCGCCAAAGACCTGGACTTTAAACGGCGCTTTGGGGAGATGACCCTTATCAGCCTTGCGGTGGCGGCCCTTTCTTTCGGCGTGGGCTGGGTTCTGAAGAATATCCTGGGAGTAGATGGGTAGTATTCCCACGACTATTTTGCTTTCCCTTTAAAAAGTACAAAAAAGTACCCATAGACCAGGATTGTACTATTGCAGAAAGGGCATATATTCTATTTCTATGAAGGTATGTCTATGATCCGCCGTTTGATCCGTCTTACCCCCTGCCTGATTCTTCTTGCCCTGACGCCCCTTTTTGGGGATGAATGGTACGCTTCGCCGGTACCGGATACCCGCTCCCTTGCCAGCCGGGATATTTATAAGATCCGCCAGGACCGACAGGGCTTTCTCTGGATACTCACCGCGAATGGGCTTTACCGGTATGACGGCCGTTCCTTCCTTCAATTTAATTATCACCCCGGCGCCGATCCCCGCTTTTCCTTTCAGGACGCCAAATTTACCGCCTGGGCGGAGGACGATCAGGGTTTTCTGTGGATCGGCACAAACCGGGGGCTTCACCGTTTTGATCCCCTGAGCTTTGAAACAGACTCCTTTCGGGATGAGGTGTTTGCGGATCAGGTAATCCTGGATATTGTTGGAAGTACCACAGGATTGTGGGTTTTAACCGACGCTGGTTTATACCGGAAAGGGGGAGCTTCCTTTGAGGAGCTTTCCCTGCCCGGGGGCGGGCACGCCGGGGCTATAGCGCAGGATTCCGGGGGTATGCTCCTGGCGGGCAGCTGGGAAGGGCAGATATTCCGGATGGAAGGGGGATCCTTCCGCGCCATGGGGGGAGTCATTCCCCAGGGGATCCGGCACATACGGAGCCGGGGCGCCACGATTATTGCCGTTACCGGAAGCGGGGATACGGGGCCGGACCGGGTGTACGCCATTAGGGAGTACGGGGCGGATCTGCTCTGTACCGTTTTGGCGCCCGTGGGGGATCTGCTGCTTTTAGACGAAACCCTGCTTATTGCCTGTACTTCCGGCGAAGCTTCCCGCGGTACCGGGACTATCGGCGGTAGTTCCGCCCTCTATGAATACCGTTTTCAGGATCGGACCATCAGCCCGCTGGAAATTCTGCCGAACCATTCCCTGTATACCCTTTTTCGGGACGCCCAGGACACTATCTGGCTGGGAGGCTGGGACACTTCCCTGGTAAAACTTCGGCGTAAAAATGAATATGTTACTATTCTTCCCCATTCATTGGGGGAAGACGCGGAAATACTGGAAACCCTCCGGTACCTGGAGGACGAAACAGGGCTTTGGGTGTATACGGGGGAAGCAAAGGTTTACCATATTTTCCCGGGGAAAGAACCGGTCCCCTATGGATTTGAAGGGCCGGCGGATTTTTCGCAGTTCCGGGTAGCCGCCTTAGTACGGGACACCGGCGGTTCCCTTTGGGCGGGGACCAGTCAGGGGCTGTACCGCCTTGACTCCGGCGCGGGCCTGTTCCGCCGGGTTCTGGAGGGCGGCATATACGGCCTGGAAATGGTTCCGGGAGACGGGGGAGATACCCTGTGGGCCGGTATGCGCCGGGGGGTTATACGTTTTAATCCTTCCCGGGGAGAGCAGTATTTCTATTCCCTGGAACATGGCCCGGCGGAACAGTTTTTCTGTTCCCGTTCCGGGGAGCTCTGGGTAAGCGCGGGGATTGAGGGCCTGTACCGCTTGCAGGTGGGCCGGTCCGCCGAACCGGGGGAGTTTGTTTTTTATACCGCCCCCTATGACATGACCCTGGGATCGGCGCTTGAAGATACAAGCGGCAGGGTCTGGTTCCGTACCGGATCTTCCCTGTTTTTTTATGACGACGCCGCGGACCGCTTACAACGCTGCCCCGTCCCCGGCGTCCTGGTCTGGGACATAGGTCCCGATGCATCCGGCGGCCTCCTTATCGCCGCCGAAGCCGGGGCCTTTCGGTACGATTCCGCGTCGGGGGAACTGGTGCGGCTCAGCGCGGAAAACGACGGGCCGGTACTCAGCCTGTTCCGGGATACGGGCGGGATCCTCTGGGCCGGGACCTACGGCGGCGGTCTGATCGCTATTTCGGAAGGAACACCGCCGGTCCGGTATGGTCCGGGACAGGGGCTGCCGGATACCATTGTCTATTCGGTTCTGGAGGACCGGAAAAACCGCCTGTGGGTACTGACCCGGAAGGGGCCGGCCCTGTTGAACCGGCCTTCAGGGGAGCTGACCCCCCTTTCGTTGGGAGAGGATTTGGAGGGGGATTATTTTCTCCAGTGGGGAGGAAGACAAACAGGAACGGGGAAATTCATTTTTTTAGGACGCAGGGATATTGTTTTTTTCGATCCGGAACAGAGCATTTTCAACCCCGCGGCCTTTCCCTTTAGTATTAGTGCGGTACATCTCCGGGGCAGGCTCCTGCCCCCTGCGGCCTGGCGGGGAGAAAAGCCCCTCTTTATTCCCTGGGGCAGGGGACCGGCGGAAATCAGTTTTGCCCTGCTGGACTATGAACACCCCGGTGATGTCCAGTATGACTATAGTTTTTCTACTGCTGAAAATAGCTGGATACCCCTGGGCAGCCGGAATACTCTTACCCTGGGTGATATGGCCGGGGGTAAACACACCATCCACCTTCGTGCCCGTTCCCCGTGGAATAGCTTTGACCCTTCCCTCCATACCCTGACGCTGCCCCTCTATGTCCAGGCGGTTTTCTGGAAACGGCCGCTTGCTTGGGTAGTTTATGCGGCAATGTTTATCGCCATCCTGGGGACGGCCCTGCTTCTGTACCGGCAGAAACAGTTACTGCGCCTAAACCGGATGAAACTGGATTTAATTTCCCATATCTCCGAGCGGGTGTTTAATCCCCTTTCGATAGTAAAGAATTCGATATACGAGTTGATTAAAAGGCTCCCTTTGGAAGAACGGATGGATTCCCAAAACCGCTGGAACAGCACCGTTAATTCCATTAACGAATTTAAAGAAGAGCTTCATACTATTCTTTCCGTATCCCAGCCGGAGACTCCTAATGATGCCGGAGCGGAAGTGGAATCGGAAAATTCTTCTGAAAAGAATCCGGATAAGGAAAAGCCCCTGATCCTCGTGGTCCAGGGGGATCTGAAATTTGTGGAAACCCTGGACTCGGGATTTTCCGGCGATTTTAATATTATCAAAACAGCATCGGTGCAGGAGGCGTACCTGTACCTGGAAGAATCAAACCCGGATATCATTCTTCTGGACAAAACCCTGTCCGATGGAAGCGGGTATGATCTTCTGAAAAAGATACAGGAGCATCCCCGGACGCGCAATATCCCTGTTGTCTTTTTAGCGGTCCCCGTAAGTCCGGAGGAAATTGTTGCGGCCCTTGAGCAGGGCGCCGCGGATTATGTTGCCAAACCCTTTGTGGTTGACGAGCTTCGGGCGCGGATAAAAAATGTCCTGAGCCGTAACCGGGCTTCCGCCGCTACGGTGGTCCGGGAAATAAAGGAACTAATCGATGGCTCCGCCGATCCGGGCGGAACGGTGAGGAAGCTTCCGGGTAAGGAGATCCGCCTGGGGATCTATAAAAAGAAAAACCTTTCTCCTAAGGAACAGGACATTGTGGAGTACATACTGCTCATGGGTAACGCCCCCTATAAATCCTTCGCAGAAAAGCTGGGGATACAGCACCAGACCCTGCGGAACAACGCGACTAAAATATTTGGCAAGCTGGGGATAAGTACCCGGCAGGAATTGCGGGATAAGCTTATCGACGAAGCCGCTTCTTTGGATACGGAATCGTCATAGCTTGTATTTTTTATGAAAAAAGCCTACATTTCCTCTATTAAAATTGTAAAAAGGAGGAGTAATTTTTGCATGAACTAGCCACTGCCGGAAAAAAAGCACCCCTTTTCCTCCTACTCTTCCTGTTAAGCTTCTATCCCGGGAGCTCCCTTATCCAAGCCCAGGAAAGCGCCGCTTCCTTTGATGTACAATTAATACTTTTATTGGATGAATTTATCGGAAACCTTGGCGCCGCAGGTTATACCCCACCCATCCTGGAAAATGAAGTTCTGGGGAAGCAGGAGATCAGCTTGGCTTCGGGCGCCCTCTTTCTATACATTGATTTTCGTTTACAGACCCTTTTGGAAAAAAGGAACGCTTCCCTGAGCCGCAGCGGCGGTGCATCCCGGCCCCGGGGACCGGCGGACTATATCCACCTTGAAAACAGCGCCGGGGCTGCGGATATTGCCCTGTTTTTACCGGGGCTACGAAACAGCGCGGGACGGCGTTTTATGAAAGACCGGGATCTCCTGGCCCTCTTGGGGGAACCCCATGGGGATACCGCTTCTTTTTTCCCGGAACTGAAGGGCTCCGGTAACCAGCCCATCCCAATCCGGCGTCAGGACGGCCGGGATATGGTTGCCCTGAGGTCCGGTGAAGAATTTTCCGTAACGGTCCAAAGCCGGAGCGATAAACCGGTCCGGGCGGCGGTGTACCTGAACGGGGTGAACCAAATTTCCGGCGCCTTGGATCTGCCCTCCCTGGGGCAGAGGGCATCGCTACCCCCGGGTCAGTCTGTTACGTTTAACCGGTGTTTTGTTCCGGCCCAGGGGCTATACGGATTAATTACGGTGGTAATCTATGAGGGCGCCGAATTGACCGGGATAGTTCCGCTGTGGTACACCGCCCGCTGAGGTATGTAATGATCTGCCCCCGCAGTAAAGCTATATTTTTTATTACCCTGGTCTTCGTACTTTCCCAAGGTCTCCATGCCGGGGGACATAAGGAAGGGTATACCCTGGACCGGGGTTACGCCGCCCGGGAAGCGGGGACAAGCCGGTACAGCGAAGACCCGGCGCTTTATGTGGGTTTTGCCCGGGACTATGCCCTGGCAGGGAAAAGCGCCCAGGCCGCCCGGGAACTGGAACGGGCTATTTTCTGGGGCTTTACGGATTTTGATCGCATTAAAAACGATAGGGACTTTGCGTCCCTGCGTCGTAGTTCCTGGTGGCGGAGGATCGCCGGGAAACAAAAGGAACTGGAAGAAGTCCTGGCCCTGTACTGGGAGGCCCATGAGGATGAAAAGGCTTTTCGGTACAGTTTTAGTTACGATGAGTTGATAGAGCGTTTTGACAGGGCCGCAAAGACCCTGGCGACGGTTTTCCGTAAGGGTTCCCTGGCAAGCCGGCTGCCATTGTTTGATTTGGGAATGGCCTATCAAATAAAAGAAGTATATGAAAAAGCCCACAACTTATATGATCAAAGTCTGGAAACGGATCTTGTTTGGTTTTCCGCTGGGCATCAGCAAATAGGGCGGGATTATGCGGGCCTGGGGGATCTTTTTTATGATTCCAGTGAGTATAGCAATGCTACTCGTTTTTCTGAAAAAGCTCTTCCCATAGTATTGGAAACCTTGGGGGAGTATAGCTTGGAAGCAGCGAAGATATATGAGAATCTAGGAGCTATTTTTATTGAAGATAGTGAATTAGATAAAGCTCGGTATTATCTAGAAAAATCCCTGGAGATAAGCACGGCCTTGGGGGGGCAGGATCACCCCTTTATGGCTTATATTTATCCTAATTTAGCACTTCTTTATGGGTACTTGGGTGAATATGACCGGGCTCTTTTTTATGCCGAGCAAGCCCTGCGTATGGATCTTCATATCAGAAAGCAGAGATATGAATGGGTGGCATCGGATTATAATTATATCGGAATTATTTACGACGATATGGGTGAATATGATCTTGCCCTTGAAAATTATCAAAGGGGATTGGCAATTTCCTTGGAACATCTTGATAACTATTCTTCGATTACGGCGCGGATATACGGCAATATTGGATTTACCTATAAAAATCTTGGTAATTTCCCCCTGGCGCTGCAGAATTATATCCAATCCCTGGAAATCGAAAAAAAAATATTTGATACATCCGATCCTAATATTGCGGGTAGTTTAAGTAATATAGGAAATGTCTATTTGCAACAGGGAGATTATGCGCAAGCCCTGGCTTATTACCAACAGACCCTTGCAATAGACCGCATCAATTATGGCCCCTCCCATTATTACATAGCTTCAGATTACAAAAGCTTTGCGGCGATATACCTGAAAATGGGGGATCGGGAAAAAAGCATGGGCTACGCAAAGGATGCTCTTGTCTTACTGCGGCAATCACTGGCCTATCTTAGGGCGGTGGATGAATCCAGGGAACTGGCGGAACTGTTCTATACTGCGGTTCCGGCTATTGCCAGGGAAGCCCTGGAGACCGGCATTGATGCTGCAGAGCGGGGCAGGCAGGATATTCGCTCCGCCGGCGCCGTTTACCTTACCGCTGCGGCGCCCTTCTATTACCTGGCGGCAAACTTGGCGGCAGAACAGAAGCGTCCCGCCGAGGCCTTCGGCTATTCCGAGGCGCTGCGCCAGCGGGGTTTTTTGGAGCAGACGGGGCTTGAGGCGGCCCTCAGGATTGACGGGATACGCCCGGAAGAAGCGGACCGGGTCCGGGAACTTTCCCGGCGTGTTTCCGAATTGCGGGAAGATCTGCTGTATGAAGACGGTTCCGGGAATACGGCGAACCTTCTGCGGGACGCTGAGCGGGAACTGGAAGCCCTGCATGGGGCCATAGGGAACCGGCTCCCCAAATACCGGGAGCTCCGGGACCCCCGCCCCATGGATGCCGCAAGCGCCGCCGCCTGGTGCCCCCCGGATACCGCCGTATTGGAGTACCTCCTCCCCGGCGCTGAAGATGGCGGGGCAATCCGTCCCGGGGCGTACTGCCTTGTGGTCCGGCCTTCGGGGGTTACGGCGGTACCCCTGGACGGCGGCTTTGATTATGAGGAGGCGGTGAATCTCCTCCGGGAACGCATAGGCGCCTTCCGCAGCCCGGAAACCTTTGAGGGGGAACGGAATGCCCTTTACGAAAAACTCCTCGCCCCGGTTTTGGCGGGGCTTGGGGCGGAGGTCTCCCATTTGCTCATCGTCCCCGACGGCCCCTTAGCCTTCCTGCCCTTCGATCTTCTGCGGCCCTCTGCGGCCAATGCTACCCTGGGCAGCCGTTACTCGGTTAGTTTTTCGCCATCCCTGTCTATTACCACCCTGCATGACCAGCCCGGGGCCGCCTCCCTGGTTCCCGCCCTAGCCCTGGGCGAGGCCCTCTACGACGGCCCCGGCAAAACCGGGGAGACCCAGGGGCGGGGCTATTTCCGGGGCGGCGATGGCCCGGGCCGCTACGCCGATTCCGCCGCCGAATACGGCGCCCTGACGGCGAACCAGCGGGCAAGCCTGTACCACCGGGTAAAGCAGGCCGGAACAGCAGCCTATTTCCGGGAGCGGGGTTTTTCCTGGGTGGATCTCCCCGGAACCGCCCGGGAAATAGAAACCCTGGCCCGGGACTTTTTTCTTCCCCCGGATATACGGCTCCTCCGGGGCGCCGATGCCGGGGAAGGAAACCTGAAAAGACTTTCTGTTACAGGTGAATTGAAAAACTACTCCCTGATCCACCTAAGCTGCCACGGCTACTTTGACAGCCTGATCCCGGAAATGTCCGGCATAGTCCTGTCCGAGGTATCGGGCAGGCTCCCGGATAACGGCGAAGATGGGTACCTCACGGTCACCGAAGCGGCCCTGCTGGATCTCAGGGCCCGGATACTGATCCTCTCCGCCTGCGACACCGGCCTTACCCGGGTTCGGGACGGTGACGGCATGGTGGGCCTGCTCCGGGCCTTCCTGGTTGCGGGGGCCAACAATGTGGGCGCCAGCCTCTGGCCCATCGACGACGACACCAGCGTCGAATTCATGACCCGGCTCTACACCAAGCTTATCAAGGAAAACCTGGACTTCCGCCGGGCCTATGGGGCGGTTAAACGGGAGCTTCAGTCCCTGCCCCAATACAGCCACCCCTATTACTGGGCAGGCTTTACCCTGTACGAGTAACAGACTTTACAAAAAGCTAATCCACACAGCAAAATTCCCCCAAAAGTACAAAGAAGTACAAAAATAACTCCCGTGTAATGTAGCGGTGTTATGAAGAAAAGAGGATAAATTATGGAGCGATCGGTAAATTTAAGATCCGTCAGGAGGTATTTGAATGAAGATGAAGCGCAAAAAAATTATGATGAGCATATCCGGTATCATACTGATATTCAGTATGGTACTGGCAGGGTGCAGTTTGGATGATGATGAGGAGGAGAATTACGGGGCTCTTTTAAAAGGAACCTGGACGGGAACTATTAAACTTGGCGCCCAAAGTTACTCCGATTGTACGATAACCGTTACATCAACTTCATGGACGCTTAGTATCCCCTCGGCAGTCATATCCGAATCAGGCACCTATAGAGCCACGGACGCTGACTATGCATACTTAATAAGTGGTTCTACAGAGATAGGCCATGTGAATATAGGGAACGATGGGAAATTGTACATATCACTTACGGCGGGTGACTATAAAGGAGCCGGTGGTTCATTAACCACCAAGGGCGGCACGGGTACTGGGACCGGTACTGACACCGGCACTGGTACTGACACGGGCACTGGTACTGACACGGGTACTGGTACTGACACGGGCACCGGTACTGGGACGGGCACTGGTACTGGGACGGGCACTGGTACTGGGACGGGCACCGGTACTGGGACGGGCACCGGTACTGGGACGGGCACCGGTACTGGGACGGGCACTGGTACCACCTTAGGTACCCCGCAGAACATAGAAATTACCTATGCTGCGAATGATAGTGGATACCGCATATCTTGGGATGCTGTTCCATCGGCTACAGAATACGTGGTGTATCGTGCAAGTACAAAATATCCTTCTTCCGGTTATCTTGCTGGTACAGTTAATGCAGCCGGGTTCAGTGACAGATGTTATTATGATTATAAGGTATCTAATTCTATTATAGTAAACTCTAACATGGGATGGTATTTTAGCATTAAAGCCAAAGCCGGTAGTTTAGAAAGTACCCCTTCTTTATATAAGGGGTTTGTTACAAACAAACCTAGGATATATGTATATACAAAAGGTTATGTTGAACAAACAAACGGTGTAAAAGCGCCGGTAGGAGAAATATCCTACTATATGATTAAACCAGACGGGACCAAAATGGGAAAGTGGGCTGTTTCTAATCCAAAAGACCCTGGGGGAATACGGTATTCCTCACCATCTCCGGCAGCATATTATTATAAAATTAATGATATAGAGGCAATCGGTTTTCAATTTGAAGAGACGTATTTGACCGCTGGCACCAGTTGGCGAACCGATACGGGTATAGAATATTCTATAAAATACATACCATTGTATGGCACGGTACGTACCAGCCAGGGGGCTACTATTAATAATGTGTATTATGGTACCCCTAAAACAATTGAAAGGACCCTGTCTATTGGGCCGGTATTGCCATTTTATACATACAGGGTTAACGTGGATACCAATACCTTAACGAAGGAATTGAACATTGTGTATGATGAATAGCCTTTCGTTCATAAGCGGGGGGAGCTTCCGGGCGGTTTTTAACCAGGCTGCCCGGAGAACCCTGCGCCTTTCAGGACTTTGAGATGCAGGAGAAGGAGATTGGTATGAAGAAGCATGGGGTTTTAAATTTTATTTGCCTTTTTTCAATAATTGGTATTTTTCTGATGGTAGGCTGTTCTTTGGATGAGGATGGAGATGACTCCTATAAGATAAGCTATAATGCCAATGGGGCAGTCACCGGGATAGCCCCGGTGGATTCAAAAACCTATAGCTCCGGTTCCACCGCAACGGTCCTTGTTAAGGGAGATCTTGCGAAGGGGAACGAAATTTTTCTCGGGTGGAATACCAAGGCAGATGGATTAGGAACCACCTACCAGCCTTGGGATTCTATAAGTATCACCGGTAATGTCACCCTCTATGCAATGTGGGGGGTTTTTTCATATACGATTTCCTCAGGTCAAGCCACAATAACCGGTTATACCGGCACGGAAACCACCTTGATATTACCCGATACCCTGGCAGGTTATCCGATCGTAATAATTGGGGACAGAGCATTTTTCGGGAAAAATTTGGTCGCAGTGTACTTACCCGATAGTATTACTACTATTGGCGCCGAGGCATTTAGTTCCAATAAATTGATTGGGGTGACTATCCCCAGTGGTGTCACTTCCATTGGCGATGGGGCATTTGGAAGCAACCAATTAACCACGGTGAGTATCCCTGATAGCGTCACTTCCATCGGGGACAATGCATTTTCCTATAATAAATTGACCAGCGTAACTATCCCCGATAGCGTCACTTCTCTTAGTGGGTTTAATAACAATCAATTGACCGGCGTAACTATCCCCAGCGGTGTCACTTCTATCGGAGAGGCGGCATTTTCCAACAATCAATTGACCGGCGTAACTATCCCCAGCGGTGTCACTTCCATTGGCGATTCGGCATTTTCTCGCAATCAATTGACCGGCGTAACTATCCCCAGTGGTGTCACTTCTATCGGGAAGGGGGCATTTTCTAGCAATCAATTGACCAGCGTGACTATCCCCAATGGTGTCACCGGTGTCACTTCCATTAGTGCTTCGGCATTTTCCGGTAATAAATTGGAGACCATGACTATCCCCAATGGCATCACTTCCATTGGCGATTGGGCATTTTCCAGCAATCAATTGACCAGTGTGACCATCCCTAATACCGTCACTTCCATTGGCGATTGGGCATTTTCCAGCAATCAATTGACCACTGTGAACATCCCCAATAGTGTCACTTCCCTTAGTGGGTTTACTTGGAATCAATTGACTGCGGTGACTATCCCCAATAGTGTCACTTCCATCGGGGACAATGCATTTGAAGGCAATCAATTAACCACAGTGACCATCCCCAATAGTGTTATTTCCATTGGGAACAGCGCATTTAGCGAGAATGAACTGATCTCGGTGACCATCCCCAATAGTGTCACGTCCATTGAGCTACATGCATTTGCTAATAACAAACTGACCACGGTGACCATCCCCAATAGTCTCACGTCCATTGCGGGTAATGTATTTGGTTACAATCAATTGACCAGTGTGACCATCCCCAATGGCGTCACTTCCATCGAGGGGTATGCATTTCGGTACAACCAGTTGACTACGGTGACTATCCCTAATAGCGTCACTTCCATCGGGGAAAATGCATTTCAATACAACCAGTTGACTACGGTGACCATCCCTAATAGCGTCACTTCCATCAAGGAAGATGCGTTTATCTCCAATAGCTTGAAGCGTGTTGTGATCGGAGACGGTGTTGATATTTCTTTGTCTTTTGAAAACGATGCTTGGAAATACTTCGGGCTTGCCTATTCTCAAAGGGGTAGACTGTATGGCACTTATTCTGAGGTTAGTTATAACAGCTGGGCTAGGGAGGAATAGCCGGGGTTGGGCTAGGTGACAGTCATCAATATTTCTCGACAGTCCTCAGGTTTCGCGCCGGGGTATCATAGGTTAAGTATAGGTCATTTTTTACAGATCCTCAATTGAATTGCAGATTTGTAAAAAATGGAGTTTCAGCCTCACGTTCGTAATTGACACTTACTCCCGCCCCAACAACAGTATTTGTTATCACCATCAAAGACGAAAATCCGCAAAAAACTGTATATAAAGGGATATACTAAGCAGGATATAGGAGAACTTGACAAGCCCCTATTAAATAGGGTATATTTAAAATAGGAAATTATTTATGACTCGTGAATTTGTAATAATGCCGGAATTTGACCGCCAGTGGGATAGAATAGGTTTGGGTGATGAAGAACTCCGGCAGATGCAGGATGCTTTACTGAAAAATCCCCAAGCGGGGGTTGTGGTAAGAGGGACCGGGGGTTTACGCAAGATGCGGATTGCCTTTGAGGGGAAGGGCAAAAGCAGTAGTGGTAGAGTCGCATACGTGGATTTTACGGTTCAAGAAACTATCTATCTTATTACTGTCTATCCTAAGAACGAAAAAGATAATCTGTCCAAAAAGGAACGAAATAATATCGCGAAACTGATTACTATATTGGAAAAAGGTATTCGAGAGGGTAAAAAATGAGCGTATACGAAAGTATCATCCAAGGGCTAAATGAAGCGGTCGACTATCAGCAGGGAAAGATAAAAGCCCGAAAAATGAAAATGACAATTAAGCCGGTAGAAAGTTTTAATACCGAAGAAATAAAAATCATTCGGCAGAAAACAGGATTGAGCCAGGTAGTATTTGCCGGTTCTCTTGGTGTTTCTCCCAAGACAGTTGAAGCATGGGAAAATGGCCGCAACAAACCGGAGGGGGCTTCCCGCCGTCTTCTTGAGCTTGTCCGTGATAACCCTGAATTATTAAAACAGTTTCAGGCAGAAGCTTAATTGAAGCAAAATCCCTTAAAGCTCCGGCCGATTTTCCCCGGAATTGACATGCAGGATCATACTTTTCACATTCTCGCTGCAATTGATCGGTTTGGGATGTACCGTGGTTGCATTTGGAATTCCAGGTCCGGAATAGGCGCCCTTGTAAATTTAAGCGGTTTTTGGTACCATACCTCGAACTAAAATCTTCCCTTTTGAGGTTTCCCATGATCGTTGTTCTCTCCAAAGGTATCTCCACCCACGATAAAGAAATGGTCCGCATCTATCTGAAGGATAGGGGTTTTGCCATACGGGATCAGGTTCTGGGGGAGGATGAGGTTATTGGCGCCACCGGCAAGGGGGTGGTGGATCTCCGGGAACTGGGGATTCTCCCCGGGGTGGAGCGGGTAGCGGCTACTTCTAAGCCCTACGAATTGGCTTCCCGGGAGTCCAAAACTGAGGATACCATCGTTACGGTTGGCGGGTCTGCTTCGCAGCCCTGGTCTGCTTCGCAGCCCTGGGTCAAGATTGGCGGGTCCCGTATTACGGTGATTGCCGGGCCCTGCGCGGTGGAAAGCCGGGAGCAGATCCTGGAAACGGCGCTCCGGGTCCGGGAATCCGGGGCGGTGATGCTCCGCGGCGGGGCCTATAAACCCCGGTCCAGTCCCTATGCCTTTCAGGGCCTGGGGATGCAGGGGCTGGAGTTTATGAAGGCCGCCGGTGAAGCAACGGGTATGCCCATCGTTACCGAGGTGGTATCCCCGGAATTCGCCGCCCAGATGAACGATCTTACGGATATGTTCCAAATTGGCGCCCGGAATATGCAGAACTTTGAGCTGCTCAAGAAGGTCGGCGCCCTGGGGAAGCCGGTACTGCTTAAGCGGGGACCCTCGGCGACCATTGAGGAGTGGCTCCTTTCGGCGGAGTACCTCCTGGCAGCGGGGACCCGGGATGTGGTGCTCTGCGAACGGGGCATCCGCACCTTCGAAACCTATACCCGAAATACCCTGGATATTTCCGCCATCCCGGTGGTAAAGGGCCTTTCCCACCTGCCGGTGTTGGTGGACCCCAGCCATGCGGTGGGTATCCGTGCCAAGGTGAGTCCCGCGGCCCTTGCGGCGATTGCTGCCGGAGCGGACGGGCTTACGGTGGAGGTCCATCCCCATCCGGACGAAGCCCTTTCCGACGGCCCCCAGTCTTTGTTTCCCGAACAGTTTGAGCGGCTCATGCGGGATATCGAAGCCCTGGCCCCGGTGGTGGGGAAGGAACTGCTCCGTACCCCCAAGCCCTCCCACGGAGGGCAACCCTCCCATGGAAGCTCGGCTTCCGCTGCTGCCGGTAACACTGTTTCCCTAAGAAGCGGCGCCGGGGACGATGCCGCCGAAGTCCTGTCCGACAAGGTAGCATTCTCCGGTGAAAGCGGCGCCTACGCCGAGCAGGCCCTGATGCGTGCCTTTGGTGAAGAAGCGCCGCGTCTGGGCGCCGCGTCTTTCCGGGCGGTTTTCGACGCCGTGCTTGACGGTTCCGCCGGGTTCGGGGTGGTGCCGGTGGAGAATAGCCTGGCAGGATCGGTCCACGAAAACTACGACCTGTTCTTCCGCTATCCCGATATCGCCATGGTGGGGGAACTGAAGCTCCGTATCGTCCACTGCCTTATTGGGGATGAAAAGGCGCAGATCGAAAACATCAGCATAGTCCGCAGCCATCCCCAGGGTTTTGCCCAGTGCCGTGATTTCTTGGACAAGTACCCCCTCTGGCAGCTTGAAGCCTGTAACGATACTGCCACTGCGGTAGCCTCCATAGCCCGGGAAGGCGCCACCAAGGTAGCCGCCATCGCCGGGGAAGCGGCGGCCAAAGCCCATGGCCTTAAGGTTCTTCGGGCAGGTATTGAGACAAACCCCTTAAACTACACCCGGTTTGTAATTATTGCCCGCCGGAACGGCAGCGACAGAGCCCCGGTTCCCCCCAGTCTGGGTTCGGAGCCCGCGAACAAGGCCAGCCTGGTGTTTTCGGTTTCCGATGAACCTGGGAGCCTCTTTGCCTGCCTTAAGATCATGAGCGAGCGGGGCATCAACCTTTCCAAGCTGGAATCCCGGCCCATCCAGGGGAAGCCCTGGGAGTATCAGTTTTACGTGGATGTTACCCTGCCCCCCACAGAGGAGACCTTCGATGCGGTGGTGCAGGAACTAAAGGCTAAGACCGAGGACTTCCATTTCCTGGGGAGCTATAGGGCGTCCCTGTAGGCTATGCGCCTCCCCCACTGTATTGACCTATTAGGTAATAACAGAGATCATGGTTGTAATTCCCTCATAAACATATCCAGTGTTTCCGGAAGGCTGTCCCAATAAAGGCCGGTATCCTTATTACAGAGCAGCTTATAAGTGTTGGATAAGAGAAACCTATCCATAAGTTCCACGACCGGCCTATGGAGCTGTGTTGCGGCTTTTGCCACAATAAATCCGGTTATGCTGTCAATCGCCCCTTCAATCAGCGCTTCCGTCAGTTCCAACTTTATACGCCTCCCTGAATTTCAGACACGCGATAGCGCGTTTTGTCCCAAAAAATACCTGATTGTACAATTTTGTGGAATCCAGCAACCGAATAGCCGTATCCTTCGCTTCCGGCGATTGCGGGTTCCCGTAAGTACCGATTAAAAGCTGGTTTAGTACCAGTCCTACCGCATCGTTTGCGACCGGTCCGATTACAATATCAATCTCATCAGTGCCACTTGCGGTTTGGTTTTTTTCATCTGAAAAACCGCGATTTTTAAGAACGAAGGACAGCCATTCCGTATCAGCCTTATGAAATTTTTTGATATGTACTTCCGGATTGTGAAGGTATTCAAATACACTGACAAATCCGCCTGCTAAGTTACCGCGACGCGCCTTTAGCAAAACGAATTTTTCCGCCTGAGTACGCAACGTTGTAGTATAAAACCCCTGTCCAAAGTCCTTTTTAAAGGCCCCAAGGGATAAATCAATATTTCGGACCTGAACGGTAGACCCATGAAACAAGGGATCAGCTAATTCTGGATAATTCATCTGCGGCTCCGCCCTGTTCGTGAACAAAACGTATAACATCGTCCACCACATAGTCATTATCATAATAGTGCAGCAATTCATAATGGGCGGCTAAAAAGGGGATAAGCTTATATTTTTGCGCCAATATTACAAATTGCGAACGGGAAAGGCCGCATGCACTCCTTACGGCGGTGGTCATAAAACTAATCCAGGTTGCAATAACTTGTTCCAATTCCATATAATAAAATTATAACAGAATAGCCATAAAAAGCAACCAACCCCGGATATCCAGATGACTCACCCAGCCTTTCGGATACCCTGTTTTGTCGGAAAAATGGCCTACCTCCGCCATAGGCTTCCGCTCGCCCGGATTATTGACGGGCTTATCCAAGAGAAAGTAATGTCCACTTCCGCATAATTAGGAGGAGCGGTGTGCGCCAATAAATTTGCAAAAATTACAATGCATTGACATATTCGGTGCTATAAAGTAATAACAAGTAATTTGGTATGAACCGAGCTAGTTAAGAAACAAATATTTCTGTAATACCTGCTGCTTCCATATGGGATTTTATACCATCTAGTCTTTCCTCGCTTGGGGCTTCAAATTCATGTGCCTCCATACCCATTCCTAAAGCAGTATATTTTCCAATCCCATAACGATGAAAAGGAAGAAGTTCAATTTTTTGAATATTTGTTGCATTCATGAACATTTTTATACGTTCATTTGCCTCTTCTTCGTCGTCATTTATGTCCTTTATAAGTGGGGTACGAACCCATATATGAACCTTTTCTTTAAGTAATTTTTTAAAATTCTCAAGTATAAGCTGATTTTTAATTCCGGTCATTTTCTGATGTTTCCCAATATCAACAATTTTAATATCAAACAATACTAAATCTATCCATGAAAGAACCTTTTCAAAAGAAGACCAGGGAACATTGCCCGCAGTATCAAGTGCTGTATGGATGCCATGGTTCTTTAGATGCCGAAAGATTTCAGCGGTGAAATCAACCTGTAACAAGGGTTCTCCTCCGGAAACAGTTACACCACCGCCGGATCTTTTGTAGAAAATCCGATCGCGCAGCAATTGTTCGCCTAATTCCTCTGCGGTTATCTCAATACCGATAATTGATAATGCACCAAATAAACATGTCTCTGCACATGCAAAACATCGGTTGCATAAATTCCAGTTAAGATAATGCATACCATTTTTTAAAAAATGAGCGCCGGTTTTGCAGACTTTGACACAGGAGCCACAGTTTTTACAGGATCTTTCCAAATACTGTAATTGCTTTTTCGGTGAAATTGTCTCCGGGTTATGACACCATTTACAGGCAACACTGCATCCTTTCAGAAATACCGTAGTCCGTGTGCCTGGACCATCATCAAGAGAAAATCTCTGTATGTTTGTAATGATCCCCAAATTATCTTTATATGCCATTATTTTCCGTACGGTTTATTATCTCATCTTGAAGAACAGGATCCAATGTTACAAAATAAGCGCTGAACCCTGAAACTCTAACAACTAAATTGCGATGCTTTTGAGGATTACGTTTTGCATCCAGTAGGGTTTCCCGGCTTACCACATTAAACTGAACTTCCATACCACCGCCTTCAAAATAACCTTCAACAAGGGTTCGAAGCATTTCCTTATGGGATTCTTTTTCAAAGAATGCAGGATTGAATTTTAAATCAAAAACAAGGCCATTTGCTGCTTGCTTATGGTCAAACACGAGTGCCGATTGTGCGGCTGCGGTTGGCCCTTTCGTATCCATGCCCTGGACAGCTGATATGGCATTCGAAAGGGATATGCATTTTTCCCTGCCATCGGGAAGGGCACCTGTTTTTTTACCCATAACTGACTGGTCATGTACCGTATAGAGACCTGCCTGATAAGAGTAGCCCCTGTTATTTTTTTGATCCCTGACAGTTGCGCAGTATAAATCGGTAATTTCTTTCATATATTTGTCTGCTTCGGGAATATCATTGCCATATTTAAGGCAGCGATTCTGTGCATAACCCTGAAGCTGCTCAAAACCAATAAAGTTACCTGCAAGAGCTTTAGAAAAATCCTTCAATGTTACCATTTTTTTATCGAATACTATTTGTTTAATAGCAATGAGCGAATCAACGGCATTCGCCATTCCACATGCATTCGCAGTGGAAAAACAATAATCGGGCCCAAGGGCAGAAGCATCTTCTCCCTTTTTTACACACCCATCGTAGGTTGCGGATAGTAATGGACTTGGAAAATAATACGGATATACAGTATCAAGAAGATTACAGGCTTTCATAAATTTTTGAAGTGCTATGGTAAATTCTTTTTTATACCAGGAATAAAATTCGTCAAAATTTTTGATTTCATCAAGGTCTTTAGGATTAGCCAGCCCAAGTTTAATTCCTGTAACTGTACATTTTCCACCGGAAAGCATCAACTCAATAACCTTAGCCCAGTTAAACCGTAGCTCTTCGGTATTGGAATATTCTTTACCACTTATACTTGGTTCAACACACCCAACTATTCCATAGTCCCATGCATCACTCTTGTTGACACCCAATGCTTCCTTTGAGGGTATAATAACATCATCGTTAAAAAGCGCAGGAAACCCGCCGCCTTGTGTTATAAGCGCTATTGCTTCTTCCCAGCATTCATCACTCATATCTTTGGTGACACGAAGTGAAAGTAGCGGCTGATCCTGCTTAAGCTTTCTGCTTGCACGGAGAAGTATCAGAGTAAGATCATTAACCAAAGATTTTCCACAGCTATCACAGCCTCCGACAGTAACATTCTGAAAACCCATAATAACAGTTGCAAATTTAAGCCAAAGAGCTTCAATTATATCTTCAGTTTCAGTTAATGAAAGCTTATTATCTTCCCTATCTTTTTTATAATACGGGTAAAAAACCTGATCCAGGCGCCCTAAGGACATGGAACCGGTATGGTTTTCAAATAAAAGCATTTCATGAAGTAAAATTAGAGCCTGAACAGCTTCAAAAAAATTAGAAACGCCTTTTGTTTTAATATTTCCGCAGGCTTCCGCAATCCTTTCTATGTATTTTTTTTGAGACCGGGTAAGGTCTTTTTTTAGTGTTTCTCTTGCAGCTTCTTCATAACGTCCAATATATTGCTCTGCCGCCTGCACTGCAGTTATCATGGCCTCAAAATATTCCTTCCGATCACCTTCGGATTTGTTATAATTATTTTGAAGCTGTTTTTCTAACGCTTTATAACCCTGGGTTATTACATACTTATACCCTGCGATTAAATGTCCGTTCGACCAGCGCTTTCCCAAACCGCATTCAATACCGCTACTAAAATATGCAAAAAGTTCCTCTTCTTCAGCAGTATAGTTCCCCCCCCGTAATTCCTTATAGTTGCTTATTTCTCTGGTGAAATCCCAAACAAAATCAGAAGGATTGGTTGGGTCAAAGGATTCTACAATATTATGCGGTTCTGTTTTGCTGACATACTTTATCGGGATTGAAGCGGTTGTATTAGTGTATTGGGTATGCCCCGCAAGGATATCCCAATCCCGAACTACAACATTTTTTTCTAATAAAAATTTTTTTAAACCCCGAGCATGTTGAAGGGCTTTTGATGCATTAGGTTTCTGTTGAATGGCCTCTATGAAAGCATGATTGCGCTTCCATACAAGGGACTCATCGTAATTGCCATAAAAATTATCATAAAGTGTTTTGATTTCAGTACTCATTTCCGGCGTCTTTGTCATTTTTACTCTCCCGTTGAATACATTAATCGCCCATAGATATTTAGTTCCAAGCTCCAGGATTGCGTCCAATTTTTCTTAAGATTCTTCAGGACGCATCCTATTGACAGCGGCAACCTCAATAGACTCGATCTATTTCCTCACGCATAATTTCAACCCATCGTGTCGCATTTCGCGGATTATTGCCCAGGGTGTGATTGTCCTTCATGATAAACTCACATATGCCGTCTTTTGTTTGTTCAACAGCCCGTCTTGCGTCTCTTCGAACCACGTCTTCGTCCATTACCGGCTGGGCAAGCGGAAATGGCGCCGGTTTTACCGATGCGATGTAATCTTTCCCCAGGAATTCCGGTACCGTGCTCCAGTCGGCCCAGGGGCTTACGGACACACGCCTGAGCCGCGGCAGTTGTTTCACATACTGCCATCTGGTGTTATAGCCCTCACAACAGCCATAACAGTTAAGTCCGAAACGTTCGGCGATACGTTTGTGATAGGGAAGGATAAATTCCTCGTATCTTTCAGGACCAACACTGACGGTCTCCTGGGAATCCACAAAACCCCACATATCCATAGTAGTTACCTGCCCGGTGAATTCAGTGCGGGGAAGCTGCTCTGTGTATCCAAACCCGCCGGAACCTACATAGGTACCCTCGGTATTAAGGGCAAGCAAGTTGTTTTTTTCCAGAAAATCCAACATCTTAAGCTTACCTTCACAAAGGAAGTTCATCACCCGGTGAAAATTTTCCGGTTCCGCTACCATGTCTACCATAAAATCCTCAAGGCCCCGGATATTCACAAAATCCCAGCACATCCCCAGGGTCCACCACCAGGTATTCTTTCTGCGGACCGTCAGTATGTTGTCAAATATTCCATGGGCCAGATCCATAAGGATTCGGGATTGTTCTTCGTCAATTATTATATCAGGATAATGAAGTTTTTCAAAATCTGTGTCGTAATCTTTGAGGGCCTGAATGACAATGTATGAACCATCTTTGGATGTGGAACGTTTTTTAAGTTCCAAGCCCCAGCCATTATCACTATAACTGTAGGGTACATTAAAATATGGCTCAATAACTTTGTCGTCCTTCATCCCCTCTGCCCAGAATATCTGTTTTCGCAGCGCCATTTCCCATACCCGCGCCAGCGGGTCTTGGGAAATAAGCTCCTTTGCATCAATTATTTCGTTCCAACCATTTTCAGGATCGATAAAAACCAGGGGATCGGTAGTTTTGAGGTCATTATGGGCGGTCCAAAGCTTTTTCTTTTTCCCCATCTCAGGCCATGCGGCAATTTCAGCCACATGAGCGGCAAGATGGCGCAGTTCCTCAGTTTCCCTGGAACTAAACTTGAAAGCCGTGTTCATCGACTTAACTTCCGGGTACCCCGCTGCAGTTTGCATTGTTGCAGGATCTTCAGCCTGAGTAATAAGCGCCATAATAACCTCCTCTTTGATGCCCTACTTCAAATACTCTGCCACGTTTTCTTTGGTAATCACAGCCATTGGGATGACCAGTTCTTTGTCAAGTCTTTCACCGGTACGGAGTTTGTTGAGGGCATCGTAAGCACCCTGGGCTTCCTTTACGGCATCCTGAAGAAGTGTAAGCCCCAGGTTACCATTGTTCACTTCCTGAACTGCCTCATCTGTGGCATCAACGCCGGCTACCCAAGTACCCCTGAGGCGGTTCGCCGCCTTGAGCGCCTGAATTGCGCCAAGGGCCATCTGATCGTTCGCGCAAAGTACCCCATCAATTTGGGGGAAAGCCTGTATCCAGTCTTCCATCAGCTTCATGCCCTCGGCACGGTCGTAGTTGGCCGTAGCATCCGCAAGCACCTGTACATCGGGGCGGAGTTTTTTAAGGGTGTCAAGGGTACCGGAGTGGCGCTGAGCGGAGTGATCATAACCGGGCATGCCCTGCATATACACTATCTTAGCATTTTGAGGCAGTGCTTTGGCCGCGATTTCACCCTGCAGAATACCGGTATCAAGGTTGGCAATACCAATGTAGGTAAAATCGCCGCCACCGGAATTGGAACAGATGCTGATCACGGGAATACCGGCTTTGTTCGCCTTTTCAATACCAGGGATAACCCCTGCAGGAGAAACCGGTTCAATGATAATACAATTTACACCTTTGGCGATGTAGTTATCAATATAGTCCAGTTGTTTGGTAATATCCTGACTGGAGTTTGCATACTCCACTGAGAAGTTGGGATCCTTCGAAATCTGTTCTCGAAAGGTATCCAAAAGATGTTTTTTGAAAAAATCTGCATCGTCTGAATTGACATAGGCAACCTTGAATGTCTTTGCCCCGCCTGAAGCCTGTGTTCCGCCATTGGCAAAAGCACCGATGGTGACCACCGAAATGAGCACCAGTGCGATACCAAAAACTTTCTTAATTCTGCTTTCCATAAAGTTCCTCCAAATATAATATTTTAAAAACACCAATAGTGTTTTTACTACAAATTAAGCACGACGGGTGCGCTTGGCCACCACATCCACAATTACCGCTATCAGAATAATGATACCCTTGGTAATCTGCTGCCAATACGAGTTAACGTTTATCAGGTTCAGGATATTGTTAAGAATACCGACAATCATGGCGCCGATGATTGTCCCTACGATGCTGCCCGATCCGCCCGCTAAGCTGGTACCGCCGACTACCACCGCAGTGATTGCATCAAACTCGTAACCCACACCGGATGCCGGCTGTCCTGAGTTCATACGGCTCATCATCAAAATTCCCGCAATCGCCGTCATAAGACCGTCAAGCAAGAAAGCCTTACGAACTATATTTTTTGTTTTTACACCGGATGCAACCGCCGCGCTTTCATTGCCCCCGGTGGCATACAGATGCCTGCCGAATGCGGTACGGTTAAGCAAAATCCAGGTCGCGAAAAACAGTACAATTAAAATAAGCACAGAAACCGGCATGAAACCCAGGGATCCCTGTCCTAAAAACGCAAACTGTTTGGCCATTCCGGTGATGGGGATGGCGTTTGTAAAAAGCAGTACCGAGCCCCGGGCGATGGTGGTAATTGCCAGGGTCATGATGAACGCCGGAATGCTAAACCACGTGATGATATACCCGTTCAAAGCTCCGATGGCGAGTCCCAGTGCCAAACCAACAATCAGACTCACGGTGAGGCTCCCGGACAGTACCATTACTTTACAGGTGATACATCCAATCAACGCTATTTCAGAACCATAAGCCACGTTGATGTGACCTAAAATGATTACAAACGTGGCGCCTAAGGCGATGATGGTGACCACCGTGATTTGACGCAGGACATTCGTTAAGTTGGCTACCGAAAAAAACCCGCCCACAAAAACTGAAGATAAAAGAAAAAGCAGAATCAAAATAAGGAGGATACCGCTTTTTTGTAAACCATCGTAGATGAATTTACTGATTGTATTTTTATTTAGTGTATCCATGCTTTCTATTCCCCTCCTGACTTAATCGCCAGCCGCATAATCTCTTCTTGGGTGGCATCCCTGCGATCCAAAATCCCGGTCAGACAGCCCTCGTGCATTACCACCACCCTATCGCTCATTCCGACAATTTCGGGCAATTCGGAGGAAATCATAATGATTGCCATACCCTGTTTGACAAAATTGTCCATCAAGCGGTGAATTTCCGCCTTGGCGCCAATATCAATCCCCCGGGTGGGTTCGTCCATGATGAGGATCTTCACATCCCCCACAAGCCATTTCGCCAGAACGAGCTTTTGTTGGTTGCCCCCCGAAAGGGTATCCGCATGTACTTTGAAATCGCTTATCTTGATATCTAACATTTTTTTCATATCGAGTGCATCTTTATTGATCGCCTTATCGCTTACAAAAATATTTTTAACATATTTTTTTATATTGGTAAGCGAAATATTTTCGTGGGCGCTGCGGTTTACTACCAGACCGTACAGTTTACGATCCTCACTAACCATAGCGATGCCATGGGCTATCGCTTCGGATGGATTTTTAATTTCCACCGGTTTTTTGTCTATAACAATGCTTCCGCTGGTAAACGGATCGAGTCCGAAAACAGAACGCATAAGTTCCGTACGCCCCGCGCCAACCAGGCCTGCAAACCCCAGGATTTCACCTTTCCGAAGAGTAAAGGAAATATCCCGAAAACGACCGCCCTGGGCAACCCCCTGAGTGAGGTTTTTTACCTCCATAATAATATCCCCGGTATTGGCGGTTTCCGTTTTGGGGAAAATGTTATTGATCTCCCGGCCTACCATCAATGTCACCAGCTTTTCCGGTGTAAAATCCTCTTTCGCTCCGGAAGCCACCCACTTACCGTCACGTATTATGGTGATATCGTCTGCTATTTTGAAAATTTCGTCCATTTTGTGGGTAATGTAAATTATTGCCACACCCTTTTGTTTGAGCAGTTCGATCTGGCCGAAGAGCACTTCCACCTCGGTGTCCGCAATTGCTGAAGTCGGCTCATCCATAATGATGACCCGCGCATCCTGGGAAATAGCCTTGGCAATTTCCACCAATTGATGACCCGCGATGCTCAGGGCACGCATCTTACGCCGTGCTTTAAACTTAATATTGAGACTGTCCAGGAGCTGCTGGGTATCATTGTACATTTTTTTAAAATCGACAAAGAATCCCTGTTTTGGTTCCCGTCCCAGGAAGATGTTTTCACCGATAGTCATATCCAGAACAGGGTTTAATTCCTGGTAAATCATGGCGATCCCCATTTTTAAGGAGGTCTGGATATCATGGGATTTGAAGGTTTCACCCCGGAAGATGATTTCACCGGAATCTGCAGCATACATTCCGTTCAGCACCTTCATCAGGGTTGACTTACCTGCGCCGTTTTCCCCGCAAATAATGTGGACTTTGCCCGGGCGCACTTTGAGATCGACCCCATCCAGCGCCCTTACCCCAGGGAACGTTTTTACTACGTTGAACATTTGCAACAGGTAGCTATCTTCATCCCCCGACATTACAAAATGCCTCCATAATCCTAACTGATAAATAGTATAACACCCTCTATCAATTTCAACTATGCGCATTTTTGATTATTTATATCTAATCTTGACATTTTTTTCATAATATTTTATGATTTTTTTGTAAAAAGGGCATTTTATGGAAATTCGGGATATTGTCTTTGTGTATCATATGATTGAGGATGAACGCATTGCTTGGCATGGACGGTACCATACCCATGGTCAGGGTGAACATGAGATCGCTTTTTTCCTCGACGGTTCGGGTGTTTTTTTATGCAATAAAAACCGTTACCCAATAGGGCCGAACAAGTTTTTCATAAGCGCCGAGCATGAGTTTCACTCAATAATTCCAAATCGAAAGGCCAAGTCTCCCATCACCTTCTACGCAATTCTCTTCTATGTGGGGGACGGGGACCGTGACCTTATGGATCTGGTTGCATCGGTTTTTACGCAGGGCCAAAAGATGCTTACCGTGAATAGCGCCTATCGTTTTCAGTGCGAAGATATAGCCCAACTTTGGAAGAGCGGCGATCCGTCTCTTGGCATCTCTGCAAAATATCTGCTCCAAAGCCTTTTGTATCGTGTCTACCAAAACGTAGCTGTGCAAACCGTATACGCCGGTCAGCAAGGGGGCGCCGCAAAAACCATGGCCCGTGAAGACGACGCCCCAAAAAGCTATAAAACCAACAAGACATCCAGCGTCCACGTCACAAAAGCCGTGGCGATCATGCAGACCAACCTAAGGAAGTCTATCAGCGTTGATGAAATTGCGCGTCTTATGACACTTTCCACCGAACACTTTTCCCGCATTTTCCGTGCCGAAACCGGGATGAGTCCCCATCAATATTTTATACGCCTCAAGGTAGAAGCCGCATCGGGGCTGCTCATGTCCTCAGCAAAGACAATCAGCCAAATCGCCGATTGGTTTGGATTTGAGAATCAGTTCCACTTTTCACGGGTTTTCAAGCGTTGTACCGGAATGTCTCCCCTACAATACCGCAAAACCTATGTTCAGACGGTTGATTTTGTGACCGTAGAAAAACTTGCCCTTGAAAATGAATGATTGACAAACATAAAATATCGCCCTATCATATTTTAAGGAGTCTGCCATGCCCTATGTTGCCTTTAATATATCAGAGAAACTTTCAGAAACCCAGAAAGAAAAAATTAAATCCGAAGTCGGCCGCTTGATAACGGTTATTCCCGGAAAAACTGAAGCAGATACTATTGTCGATATATGTGATGGTCATTCCATGTATAAAGGCGGGAAAGCAATTCCCATCGCGTATGTAGATATTCGGGTGTACACCAAGGCTGATCCGAATGGAAAAAAACAATTTATCAGTAATTTGTTCATTCTCTTAGAGAAGGAATTAGGAATAAACAAAGATAATGTATACATGTCTTTTCTTGAATTCGATCAATGGGGCGACCACGGGGCGTATCATTAATAGTTTTTCCCCGCAAAAATCGTCTTAAAATCTATAACGAGCCCCGGCAGCACCAAAACCGGTATAGATTCCTGCGCGTATTGGCGGTCCGCTTCGTCCATGGTTTCGGGGTCAAATCCCCGGTAGGTCTGGGTGGTGTACCGGTCATGCTCCAGCAGGTTGACCTGGACCGTTTCTGTATCCGGATCGACCACCCAATATTCCCGGACCCCCGCCCTAAGATATTTGTAGAATTTATACAGTACATCCTTCCGGGCGGTGGAGGGAGAAAGGATTTCGATGACCATATCCGGCGCCCCGTTACAGCCCCGCTCGTCCAGTTTGGACGTATCGCATATCACCACAAGATCGGGTTCCAGCACTGTCTTATCGCTGTGGTCCTCTTGGGGAAAAAGCCGGACTCCAAAGGGCGCGGCGTAGACTTTACCCGGCTTACCGGCTAAAAAGTTTCCTATTTTAAGTGATAAATTCATGGAAATATCTTGATGATACGTGGCCGGAGGCTCTGAGACGTAGAGCGCCCCATCGATAATCTCCGCCCGGAAATCTTCGTCCCATCCCAGATAATCAGCGTAGGTATACCGCTCTTTTTCTTGTGTAAGGGTCATGACCAGCCTCCTAACAACAGCATATCATACCGTACACTATTTGGCAAGAGCACCACACGCCTGTTTAGTATATTTTGCCCCCGGCTTTCCCTTCGGCCTACTTGCAAAGTTCCTTCCTTCTTTGCTACACTATAGCGACTTTGTATAGGAGGTGGTCATGAAGCAGCATGTGGTGTCAGCCTTGGTGGAAAACCGGGCAGGGACCCTGAGCCGGGTTTCCGGCCTCTTCAGCCGCCGGGGTTTTAATATCGACAGCCTGACCGTCGGGGAGACTGAGGACGCCTCAATTTCCCGGATGACCATTGCGGTAAGCGGAGATGATGCGGTGCTTGAACAGATCATTAAACAGCTCAGCAAACTGGTGGATGTGATTGCGGTCCGGGAACTGGATGGTACTTCCTGTCTGCGCCGGGAAATCATGCTGGTCAAGATCAGCGTGGACGAAAAGACCCGTCCTGCGGTTATCGAAATTACCGGGATATTCCGGTCCCGGGTGGTCGATGTTTCCCCCACTACTATTACCGTTGAGGCAACGGGCGATGCGAAAAAGCTCGACGGCCTCCTTCTCCTTTTACGTCCCTACGGCGTTCTTGAACTTGCCCGTACCGGTCTTGTAGCCCTGGAGCGGGGCCCTTCGATACTTTCGGTATCTTCGCTATCCGTACCCGTACTAAGCATTAGTAACTAACCGGCAATTGCGCGGTCCTTCCTTTTAAGGAAATCGACCGTAGGATAATTACCGGATTCTCAAAGCCCTTAAGAGAGGTTAAACCTCTTTTAGGGTAAAAACTACAATGGAGGAAATGATGGCTATCATGTTTTATGAAAAGGATTGCGACCTAGGGGCGCTAAAGGGAAAAACTATCGCGGTTATTGGCTACGGTTCCCAGGGTCATGCCCACGCGCTCAACGCCAAAGAATCGGGGATGAAGGTTGTCGTGGGGCTTTACGAGGGATCCAAGTCCTGGAAGAAAGCCGAGGAAGCGGGCTTTGAAGTTAAGACCGCCAAGGATGCCGCCGCCGCTGCGGATTTTATCATGATCCTTATCAACGATGAAAAGCAGGCCAAGCTCTACCAGGAATCTATCAAGCCGGTGCTGAAACCCGGGAAGACCCTGGCATTTGCCCACGGCTTCAATATCCACTTTGGGCAGATTACACCCCCTGCGGATATCAATGTGGTGATGATCGCCCCCAAGGGTCCGGGCCACACCGTTCGTGAACAGTACCAGGCCGGCGCCGGGGTGCCCTGTCTTATTGCGGTACATCAGGATGCTACCGGGGATGCCAAACGTTTGGGGCTGGCCTATGCGGCGGCCATCGGCGGCGCCAGGGCCGGAGTTTTGGAGACTACTTTTAAGGAAGAAACCGAGACCGACCTATTCGGTGAACAGGCGGTACTCTGCGGCGGTGTTTCCGCCCTGATGAAGACCGGCTTCGAAGTGCTCCTTGAAGCGGGCTACCAGCCGGAAAGCGCCTACTTCGAGGTGATGCACGAGATGAAGCTCATCATCGATCTGGTGAACCGCGGAGGCCTATCCTTCATGCGTTATTCTATTTCGGATACTGCTGAATACGGGGATTATATCACCGGGCCGAAGATCATCACCGAGGATACCAAGAACGCCATGCGGAATGTATTAAAGGATATCCAGAACGGGAAATTTGCACGGGAGTGGATCCTGGAAAACCAGGTGAACCGTCCCAACTTTAACCGGATGCGGGCCCTTGAGGCGGCGCATCCCATCGAGAAGGTAGGTAAGGAACTGCGCTCCATGATGAGCTGGCTCAAACCTGCAAAATATTGAGGAGTTTTATATGGGTAACAACGCTAAACGGGTAGTAAAAATATTTGATACCACCCTCCGTGACGGGGAACAGTCTCCGGGCTGCAGTATGAATATTCAGGAGAAGCTGGAGGTCGCACGGCGGCTGGAAAAGCTTGGGGTGGATATCATGGAGGCGGGGTTTCCCGCTTCCAGCCCCGGGGATCTGGAATCGGTAAAGACCATCGCGGGGATTATCAGGAATTGTACCGTGGCCGGTCTGTGCCGCAGCTTGGAGAAGGATATTGACGCCGCACGGGAAGCCCTGGCCGGCGCGGCGGATCCCCGGATACATATATTCCTGGCTACCTCTCCTATCCACATGGAGTACAAGCTCAAGATGACGCCGGAAAAGGTGCTTGAGCAGGCGGTGGCTGCGGTTACGTACGCCCGGAAATTCTGCTCCAATGTGGAATTTTCCGCAGAGGACGCCTTCCGCAGCGATGCTGATTTTGTGTGCAGGGTCTTTGGCGCAGTTATCGCTGCCGGGGCTACCACGCTGAACTTCCCCGATACGGTGGGTTATGCCCTGCCCGATGAGTTTGGCGCCCGTATCCGTTATATCAAGGAACATACCCCGGGCATTGAAAAGGCGGTTCTTTCCGTACACTGCCACAACGATCTGGGCCTCGCGGTGGCGAACAGTCTTGCTGCGATTGAAAACGGCGCGGAACAGGCGGAGTGTACCATCAACGGTATCGGCGAGCGGGCGGGGAACGCTTCACTGGAGGAGATCGTCATGGGGCTGCGGGTCCGCAAGGACTACCTCAACGCCGACACCAGGATCGACGCCACGCAAATCTACGCCGCCAGCCGTCTGGTAACCCAGGTTACCGGGGTGAAGGTACAGCCCAACAAAGCTATTGTGGGGGAGAACGCCTTTGCCCACGAAGCGGGGATACACCAGCACGGGGTGATGGCCAACCGGGAAACCTACGAGATCATGACCCCCGAATCCATCGGCATACCCAAGAACCGTATGGTTTTAGGGAAACACTCGGGCCGCCACGCCTTTGAAGACAGGCTGAACGACCTGGGCTATACGGTGAACGCAGAAACATTGGAATCGGTGTTTGCGGAATTCAAAGTCCTGGCGGATAAGAAAAAGGTTGTCAGCGATAGGGATATTGAAGCTCTGGTCATGGGCGTATCCGCGGCGGTTCCGGAAACCTACAAGCTTGACCATTGGGCGATAAATACGGGTTCCGCGCTGGGCGCCACGGCTATCATCAAGCTGCTCCATACCTGCGGGGAAGCGCACAAACAGGTTGCGGTTGGCGACGGTCCGGTGGACGCGATCTTCACGGCGATTAACGAAATTGTCGGGAAAAGACCGGAGCTGGAACTCTACGAAATAGGCGCCATCACCGGCGGGTCCACATCCCAGGGGGAGACCATGGTGAAGATTGCCTGGGAAGGCCGGCATTGGAACGGCCGCGGGGTTTCCACCGACGTGCTTGAATCTTCGATAAAGGCCTACCTTTCGGCGATCAACGCCATGGAGTGGGACCTTGCCGCAGGTGCGGTAAAAAGCCCCCTGCGGGAGCCCCTGCAGGAAGGCGGAGTGTAAACAGCAAATTGAACAGCGGTAAGAAAAGCAACAGTGTTGAAATCCTCGATACTACCCTCAGGGACGGAGCCCAGGGCGAAGGGATTAGCTTTTCTGTGCAGGATAAACTTGCGGTTGTCCGGGCCCTGGATGAACTGGGGGTAGCCTGGATTGAAGCGGGGAACCCCGGCAGTAATCCTAAGGATATGGAATTTTTTCGTCTCGCCGGGGAACTGCGCCTTAAAAATTCAAAGCTCTGTGCCTTCGGTTCCACCCGGAAGAAGGATCTTAAACCGGAGGCGGATCCCCAGGTAAAAAGCCTCCTCACCGCCAATACCCCCGCGGTGGTTATCTTTGGCAAAAGCTGGGACCTCCACGTTCGGGAGGTGCTCCGGGTCAGCCCGGAAGAAAATATTGCCATGATTGCCGAGACCGCCGCCTTTTTAAAGGCCTGGGGTAAGACGCTCATCTACGATGCGGAACACTTCTTCGACGGGTGGCTCGCTAATCCGGACTACGCCCTCGCCACGGTAAAGGCGGCCATTGACGCCGGGGCGGATCGTATCGCCCTGTGTGACACCAACGGCGGCTGCTTTCCCGACACTATTGCTGAGGGTCTTAGGGCGGTACTGGCCTTGGCCGCTGCTGCGGGTAGTGAAGCCCTCATTGGCATCCACGCCCATGACGATTCGGGTTTTGCCAACGCCAATACGGCGGCGGCGGTAAAGGCCGGCGCCCGGCATATCCAGGGAACCCTGGTGGGTTTTGGAGAACGCTGCGGGAACACGAGCCTTGCGGCGGTGATCCCCAGCATTGAGATTAAGCTTGGCTATCCCTGCCTTCCCGCGGGAAAACTGGAACTGCTCTGCGATACGACCAGGGCGGTGGCGGAGATCGCCAATGTTTCGGTGCCCGACAATCTGCCCTACGTCGGCGCCCATGCCTTTTCCCATAAGGCGGGGATGCACGCCGATGCTATCATCAAGATCCGTGAGTCCTTTGAGCATATCGATCCCGCCCTGGTGGGGAACGACCGTCATTTCCTTATGAGCGAAGTCGGGGGCCGGTCTGCCATCGCCGAGCGTGCAAAAAAGATAGATCCTTCTATTACAAAGGATCATCCGGTAACCGCAGCGCTTGCGAATAAGCTGAAAAAACTGGAAGCCGAGGGCTGGCAGTTTGAAGGGGCCGATGGCAGCTTTGAACTTCTGGTACGCAGGGAACTTGTAGCCCAGTTTCCCGAGCGGCACGCAACATTGCTGCCCGAACCTCTTTTCAGTATCGAAGCCTATAGGGTGGTGAGCGAACACCCCACCGGGGAGACCCTGGCCTGTTCCCACGCCTGGGTCAAGGTTCTGGTGGACGGCCAGCACGAAATTGCCGCCGCCGAAGGGGACGGGCCGGTGAACGCCATGGACGGCGCCCTGCGCCGCGCCTTAACCCGGTTCTACCCGGAGCTGGAAAAGGTGCGCCTTTCGGACTACAAGGTCCGGGTTATCGACGGCATTGAGGCTACCGCAGCAAAGGTGCGGGTTCTCATCGAATCCACCGACGGGGTCAACGTTTGGACCACCGTGGGGGTTTCTGCGGATATTATCGACGCCAGCCGCGCGGCATTGGTGGATTCTATAGAATACAAATTGATTGGGGATATGGAAAAGGAGAATAATGATGAGTAACTATTCGATAGCATTGGTACCCGGCGATGGAATAGGGCCGGAAGTGGTTTCCCTGGCCGTGGATGTTCTGGATGCGGTGGGGGATGCGTATGGCCATGTGTTTAACTATGTTGAACTCATTGCGGGCGGTAAGGCTATTGACGCCACCGGCGAACCCCTGCCGGCGGAAACCCTGGAAGCTGCCAAGCAGTGTGACGCCCTGCTCCTGGGGGCGGTGGGCGGGCCTAAGTGGGATACCCTGCCTGGCCATCTGCGGCCGGAGCGCGCCCTCCTGGGTCTGCGTTCAGGCCTGGGGGTCTACGCTAATCTCAGACCCGCGGCGCTCCTCCCCCAGCTCAGGCTTGCATGCCCCCTCAAGGATGAGGTACTTATCGCCAGTAACAGTGAGGGCAGGCCGGATTTCGATCTTCTTATCGTCCGGGAACTGACCGGGGGTCTCTACTTCGGCGAACGGGGCCGGAGCGCCGACGGTAACTCCGCCTTTGATACGGAAACCTATTCCAAAACCGAAATTGAACGGGTTCTTCGCGTAGGCTATTCCGCAGCAAAACTGCGCCGTAAGAAACTCTGCGTGGTAGACAAGGCCAATGTCCTGGAATCCTCCCGGCTGTGGCGGGAAATAAGCATAGAGATTGCCAAGGAATACCCTGATATCGAAACGAGCTACCTTTATGTGGATAACTGCGCCATGCAGCTGATCCGCGCCCCCGGTCAGTTTGACGTGATCGTCACCTCGAACCTCTTTGGGGATATACTTTCCGACGAAGCTTCGGTGCTTACCGGCTCCATCGGTATGCTTGCCTCGGCGAGCCTTGCCGGTGCCGGGGGCGTTCCGGGCGGAGAACCGGTGATGGGGATCTACGAGCCCATCCACGGTTCCGCTCCGGATATTGCCGGCAAGGATATCGCCAATCCCCTGGCGGCAATTCTCTCCGCAGCAATGCTGCTCCGTTATTCCTTCGGCCTGGAAAAGGAGGCCGCCGCTGTGGAGGCCGCGGTCAGCGCCGTGCTGGATTCCGGGCTGCGTACCAAGGATATTGCCGGCCGAAGCGGGACAGCGGATAAGGAAAAGATAGTTGGCACCCTGGAAATGGGGAAAGCGGTACTGAAGGCCCTGGAGGGAAAGCAATGAGGAGAGAGCCATGAAAAAAATACTTGCCCTGACTGCGGTCTGCTGTCTGTTTGCCGGTGTCTTGGCCGCCGAACCGATGCGGGACCGGGATTACAATGGGGGTCCGATCCCGGTGGAGGATGCCGAAACAGGATCCTATTACGTATCGGTCCGGGGAAGCGATGACCAGGATGGGTTGGGGGAAGACCGGGCGTTTAAGACTCTGCGAAAAGCCGTAGACGCTGCCAAGAACAGTAATACTAAACGCATAACCATTATTGGTATTCTGGATGACAAGAGTGAGGCCGCCGGAAACGGGGAAAGCGTTTTTGCCATCGGCGATTGCGGGCCGGATGAAATCCTTATCACCGGTACCGGAGATGGCGAGCAGGCAGCGGAACTGCGGGGAGGCAAGGAGAAAAGGGTTCTGGAAATTTATGGCCCCGCAAAATTACGTTTTGAGTATATTACCGTTTCCGGGGGAAATACGGATTCTATCGGGGGCGGCATCTTTTTTGAGAACAGCGCGGAACTGACCCTGGGAACCGGTGTTGTGGTGCGGGACAACCATGCTTCCGAAGGCGGCGGCCTTTATGGGCTTACGGCGAATCTGTACCTGCGCGGCAACGCGGCCATTCGCAATAATACGGTCAGCACCGATGAAGCCGGGGGGATTCTGCTGCGCTCGGGCAGCTTCTTTATGGGGGATAACGCAGAGGTAAGCGGCAACACCGGCGGCGGGATCGTTGCTTGGGGAAGCTCTGTAACCATTGAGGGGGATGCCCGTATCAGCAATAATAGCTGCGAATATATAGCCGCCGGGCTCTGTCTGTATATAAGTTCGGATGTCATTTTACGGGGAAATGCCGCGGTGACCGGAAATACGGCCGGTCAATCAGGGGGCGGCATAGGCGGTATCCAGTCGGTATTCGTCATGCTTGAAAATTCACGGATAAGTAATAATACTGCGGTTCATGATGGCGGCGGATTATATTTTGTTGACTCGGAAATTTATGTTTCCGGTAATGCGGAGATCACCGGGAACAGCGCGGAAAACGACGGCGGGGGAATCTACGCCCACGACTCGGTCCTGGCGGTACGGGGCGCTTCGCGGATCGCTGAAAACAGCGCCGGTGATGACGGCGGCGGGATATATATTACCGGTACGGAGTTTTTCCTGGGAGAAAGCGCCTCAATTGAGGATAATGAAGCGGCCTGCGGCGGTGGAGTATGTTCCGAATTGGGCGCTTACAGTACCATGGAGGATAACTCGGTAGTACAGGGCAATAGTTCTTCGGAACAGGGCGGCGGCGGCCTGTGCGTGGGTATCAATGCGTTCATGATCATGAAGGGCGGCATTGTACGGAACAACGAAGCTGTTTACGGCGGCGGCGTCTATATAGAGGGAGGCGGATTCAAACATTCCGGGGGTATCATCTCCGATAATAATGCTGAGTCCGGCGGCGGCGTATTCCGGAGAAGCGGCGTTTTTAACCAAACTAAGGGAATACTTCAGGATAATGCTCCGGATGATTTTGCGGAATCTTCCGAATAAGTACAAGGATATTAATATGCGCAGTGATATTGTTAACAAGGGTGTGGCTAAGGCTCCCCATCGGTCTCTGTTTAAAGCCATGGGCTTTATAGATGAAGAATTTAACCGGCCATTGATCGGCATTGCGGTTGCCAAGAGCGAAATTGTTCCGGGACATATGCACCTGGATACCATAGCCAAGGCCGCTGCCGACGGAGTGCGGGAAGCCGGCGGTGTTCCCGTACAGTTCCCCGTGATCGGTGTCTGCGACGGTATCGCCATGGGCCACGAAGGTATGCGTTATTCCCTGGTAACCCGGGAACTTATCGCCGATTCCATCGAATGTATGGTCATGGCCCACGGCTTTGACGCGGTGATTTACATCCCAAACTGCGACAAGATCGTTCCGGGTATGCTCATGGCTGCCGCCCGGATCAATCTACCCGGGGTCTTTGTTTCCGGGGGCCCCATGCTGGCGGGAAAGAAGGACGGCAAGACCCTTACCCTTACTACCATGTTCGAGGCGGTAGGGGCCGTAGGCGCGGGCAAGATGGATGAGGCGGAACTCTACGCCCTGGAAGAGGCAGCCTGTCCGGGCTGTGGTTCCTGTTCGGGGATGTTCACCGCCAACTCTATGAACTGCGTTACTGAAGCCCTGGGAATGGCCCTGTCCGGTAACGGCACTATCCCTGCGGTGATGGGTGAACGGCTCCGGCTTGCCAAGCGGACCGGCTTTCTGGTAATGGATGTATTGAAGAAGGATATCAGACCGCGGTCGATAATGACCGAACGGGCCTTCATGAACGCCCTTGCCATGGACATGGCCCTGGGCTGTTCCACCAATACCGCCCTGCACCTTCCCGCCATAGCCCATGAAGCGGGGTTTAAGCTGGACCTGGATCTCCTCAATAAAGTGAGCGCTGTTACGCCAAACCTCTGCAGGCTTGCCCCTGCGGGTTCCGATGCCATGGAGGATCTTCAGGCAGCCGGGGGCATTCCGGCGGTATTTAAGGAGCTGAGTAAAAAAGCCCTGGTAGATCTCAGGGCCCCAACGGTCTACGGCATTCTGGAAGACGTGGTGAAAAATGCAGTGAACAGGGATACTAATATTATCCGGCCCCTGGAAAATCCCTATTCCGCCACCGGCGGCCTTGCCGCGCTGCGCGGAAACCTTGCCCCCGATGGATCGGTGGTAAAGCGCAGCGCCGTTGCCCCGTCAATGCTCAAACATTCAGGCCCTGCCAGGATCTTCAACGCCGAAGAAGAGGCCTTTGACGCCATTATGGGGGCAAAGATAAAACCCGGGGACGTGATCGTCATCCGGTACGAAGGGCCCCGGGGCGGTCCGGGGATGAAGGAGATGCTCGCCCCCACAGGCGCCCTGGCCGGCATGGGCCTGGACGACAAGGTGGCGCTCATCACCGACGGCCGTTTTTCCGGAGCTACCAAGGGCGCTGCCATAGGCCACGTTTCCCCGGAGGCCGCCGACGGCGGAGTTATCGGCCTTTTGCAGGAGGGAGACATTATCGATATAGACATAGATGCCCGCAGTATTAGTGTAAAGCTCAGCGAAGGCGAACTTGCCAAACGGCGGGAGGTATGGAAACCCCTGCCCCCAAAGGTACAAACCGGCTATCTGGCCCGCTACGCTAAACAGGTGAGTTCCGCCGCATCAGGCGCGGTGTTTAAGTAGGAGTTACAGCATGCAGTATATTGGAGCGAGGATCCTTATCGAGGCCCTGATTGAACAGGGTGTGGATACGGTGTTTGGATATCCCGGCGGAGCGGTTCTGTTTATCTACGATGAATTGTACAAACACCGGGACCGGATACAACATATCCTGGTAGGCCATGAACAGCATGCCGCCCACGCGGCGGACGGATATGCCCGGTCCAGCGGAAAAGTCGGGGTATGTATCGCCACCTCCGGCCCCGGCGCAACGAACCTGGTAACCGGTATTGCCACCGCCGCTATGGACTCGGTACCCATGGTGGCGATCACCGGGAATGTGTCCACCAATCTGCTTGGCAAGGACAGCTTTCAGGAAGTGGATATCGCCGGGATAACCATGCCCGTGGTTAAACACAATTGGATAGTAAAGGATGTAAACGCCCTGGCAGAAACGGTGCGGGAAGCTTTTATCGTAGCACAGTCCGGAAGGCCGGGCCCGGTGCTTATCGACATCCCCAAGGATATTACCGCTGCGCTGGGGGAATGGATTCCCCTGAGATCCAACGGGAAGGGGCCGATAAAAAACATCGAGTCCATTTCTGCGGATAAGCTGGCGGCCGGTATCATTCCTGAAGGGGCAGACCCTTCGGAGATACGCGGGGAAGATGAGGTCCTGAGCGCCCGGGCCCGCCGGCTGGTAACCAGAAACCGGCGTCCCACTTTTACTGATGAAGATATCGATCGAGCAGTATCGCTGTTCCGGGAAGCCAAGCGGCCGATGATCTACGCCGGAGGCGGGGTGATAATCTCCGATGCTTCCGGGGAACTCACCCAGCTTGCGGAGCGGCTTAATGCTCCGGTGGCCTTAAGCCTCATGGGGGTAGGGGCCTTCCCCAGGGAGCACCGGCTCTATACGGGGCTCATCGGTATGCATGGAACCGTAGCCTCCAACAAGGCGGTGCAGAAGGCGGATCTCCTTATCGCTGTGGGGGCCCGCTTTTCCGACCGGGTTACCAGCAGTGCGGATCATTTCGCCAAGGGTGCAAAGATTCTCCATTTTGATATCGATCCGGCCGAGGTAAACAAAAATGTCGGGGCCCATGCATGGGTTGTGGGGGACATAAAAAAAATAATAGCAAAACTGTTGAAGGTTCTTCCTCAGCATATAAAAACCGATTGGGAAGGGAATATAGAAAAGTGGAAGGAAAAAATTCCAAAGGCCCATCATAGCAGCAGCAGTATCCTTCACCCCCGGTTCATCATTGAGGAAACCGCCAAACGTCTGGGCTACGATGCCATTGTTGCCACCGACGTGGGGCAGCACCAGATTTGGACAGCCCAGTTCTATCCATTTACCCGGCCCCGATCCTTTCTTACATCAGGCGGGCTTGGAACCATGGGCTTCGGACTGGGGGCCGCCATTGGCGCAAAGCTTGCCAACCCTAAGCGGCCCACGGTGCTGTTCACCGGAGACGGTTCCTTCAGGATGAATTGCGGAGAGCTGGCAACCCTCAGCAGTTATCAAATTCCCATACTCATTGTTATCATTAATAACACGGTGCTTGGCATGGTCCGGCAGTGGCAGACTCTTTTTTACGAGGAACGGTATTCCGAGACTATCCTGGACAGACCGCCGGATTTTGTAAAACTTGCGGATGCCTACGGGCTTAGGGGTTACCACGCGGAAAACGAGAGGACCTTTATTGAAGCCCTTGATTTTGCTATGAAGGATCTTAGTTCCGGGCTTAGCGCCCTGATAGATGCCCGTATTAATAGGGATGAAAAGGTTCTCCCCATGGTACCCGGCGGCAGGCCCATTGATGAGCAGATTTTGATATGAGATCTACACAAAGGATCGGATGTCTCCTATGCTTCATACTGATACTGTTCCCGGGCTGCTCCAAGCCTGTTCCGTCCCAGTCCGAATTTATATTAGGTACGGTCTGTTCAGTCAGCCTCTATGACCGCGGCAGGCAAAGTGTGTACCGGGAAATATTTGACCGCCTGCGGGAAATAGAAAGCATGATGAGCGCCAATATAGAGAATTCTGATCTGGGGCGGATTAACCGCGCCTCCGGTATTGAAGCTGTGGCGGTACATTCGGACACCATTACGGTACTCAAACGTGCTGTGCACTTTGCGGAACTATCGGATGGCGCCTTTGATCCCAGTATAGGTCCTTTAGTAAAGCTGTGGGGTATTGGTTCTGACGCCGAGCGGGTTCCTGCGGAACATGAAATAGCCCGGGTCCTCCCCCTGGTCAATTGGAAAGATATTGTTATTGACGAGACCGCCTCCACGGTGTTTCTTAAGCAGCCGGGTATGGGCCTTGATCTGGGGGCTATTGCCAAGGGCTATGCTGCGGATGAAGCTGTACGGATCGTTCGGGCAGCCGGGATAAAGCGGGCGCTCATCGACCTTGGGGGGAACATCCTCGTTTACGGCGCCAAGCGGGACCACAGCCCCTGGCGGGTGGGGATTCAGAATCCCCTGGAGGGGCGGGGCGCCTATTTCGGTATAGCGGAGGTCGAAAACAAAACCCTGGTAACATCCGGTGTCTATGAGCGATTTTTCGAGTCCGATGGTAAGCGCTATCACCACATCCTTTCTACCCGGGACGGGTATCCGGTAGACCAGGGCCTCCTTTCGGTAACAATTATCGGCCAGAGCTCTATAGACGCTGACGCCCTCTCCACAACCCTTTTTGCCCTGGGTTATGAAAAGGGCAGTATCCTCCTGGAATCTCTGGATAATACGGAGGTCATTTTTGTTTTTGCGGATCTGAGCGTCCGGGGCACATCCGGGGCTTTTGAACATTTTACCCTGACCGATGATGATTTTAAGATAATGGGTGGATTTTAAGATAAATGGTAGAAATTTGTGTATAATGGGGATATCATTAATGAGATCGTTTGGAGGAAAGGATATGAAAAAAGGTAAGTCCCCGGGGTTATTCATTTCCCTTTTGCTTATTACCATGCTTGCGGCCTGTTCCGGACGAAATTCGGGAACCAAGACCGCTGGGACCGATGATATTACGGTGGTCTTTGTGCCAAAGGTTACGGGTAACGCCTTTTTTGAGTCCGCCAACAAGGGCGCCCAGGAATACGCCGCCAAGAACGGCTTTAAAATAAAATACGATGGAAGTCCCGAGGCGCTTATTGAAAATCAGGTTGCCATCATTGAGCGGGCCATTGCGGAGAAGGCCCAGGCCCTCTCCATCTCTTCCCTGGACGCCAAAGCCCTGGATGGGGTGATGAAAAAAGCCTTGGCCGCGGGTATAAAGGTAACAACCTGGGACTCGGATGTCTCTGGCGATGCCCGGCAGATCATGGTTTCCCAGGGGACCCCGGATCAGCTGGGGAAAATGCTGGTGGAAATGGGGGCGAAAAGCCTGAGCGGCCGGGGTATCAACCTGGACGGCCCGGTAAGCTACGTCTGGCATTATTCCCAGGCGACGGTAACGGATCAAAATTCCTGGCAGGCCGCGGGGGAACGGTACATCCGCGCCGCCTATCCCAGTTGGCGGAATGTAAACCCCGATAACTATTACAGCGGCCAGGACCCGGATAAGGCCATCGCTGTTGGGGAGGAGATCCTGAAAACTCACCCCGCCATTGATTTGATCATCTGTAACGATTCTACCTCCCTGCCGGGTCAGGCCCAGGCGGCGAAGAACCTTGGCTTTAACGCAGGGAGTATAACTATCACCGGCTTTGCTTCACCTAACTCCATGCGGGACTACTGCAAGGAGGGTATTCTGGAGCGATGGGGCCTTTGGGATTGTCAGATCCAGGGCGCCCTGGGGTGTTACTTGGCCTATTATCTGGCAACGGGGAAACAGCTGCAGGTGGGCGGCCGGGTGGACGTACCGGATATCGGCATCGTCGAGGTGATGCCTAATACGGTTCTGGACAGCGCGGCCTATACATCCGTGGATTCCGGGGTAGTGCTCCTGCCGGCGCGTACGGAATTTACCATCAATAATGTGGATAACTATGATTTTTAGTTCTTCCGCCAAGGGGCTGCTCTTCAATCTATTTGTAAGCCTTCTCCTCGTGCTGGGTTTATCCGCCTGTTCAGTAAGCGAATCCGGCGGGGACAAACTGCAGGATGGATATTTCACAGCGGCGGCCGCAGAATTTGACGCCAATGGCTGGAAGGAGTGCATCACCATTTATATCGATAATAACCGGATAGTAACCGTGGAGTACAATGCAAAAAATGCCAGCGGCTTTCTCAAATCCTGGGATATGGAATACATGCGCCAGATGAGCGCCGTAGCGGGGAACTATCCTACCAAATACACCAGGGTTTATGCACAGGCCCTGCTAAACCGGCAGGATCCGGACAAAATTGACGCCCTCGCCGGGGCTACGCATTCCTATAAATCCTTTAAGGTTCTGGCTAGGGCAGTTATAGATCAGGCAAGGGCGGGGGATAAAAAAGTTGCCCTGGTCGAATTATCAGATTAGCAGGGACAGGGGAATGAAGCAGGAAAAAAGCATAACCACCAACATAGCCTTAACCGCGGTACTGGTAGTTGTTATTCTTACCGTAGGCCTGGTATCGGTTATGGTCTATTTTATGAATTCCCTCACCGATACAACCCTGATCCGTGTGCTGCAAACCACCGCTAAAACGGCGGCGGAAAGCGTTGAGGGGAACCTGCATAACATGGCGGATCGTTTTTTTATGATCCGCAGTAACGCTATATTTTCCGAACAGTTTTCTTCCCGCCGTTCTGTGTTGGACCATGCCACATCGGGTATTGAATTTGTATGGCTTGGCCTCTACCGGGCCGACGGCGTTCTCCAGGAGGGAAGTGAGAATTCCCCCCGTAGTATTTCTGACCGGGTACTTTTTGATAAGATCCGGGAAACCCGGAATCTGGTAATCGATGATACATCCGTGGGCGCCAACGGCCTGGAAATTTCTATGGGCATCCCCATCAACGAAACTGCGGCGCCCTTGTATCTGGTGGGAAGTTACCGCTACGACGTTCTGGGGGATGTGCTGAACAATATTAATATCAATGCCCGGGGCGCCGCATTTATTATTAATGAAGAGGGAAATTTGGTTGCCCACCGGGATCTGGGCCGGGTCTTTAGCAAGGAACACATAAGCCGCAGCCTAGGTTATGGCCAGGCAGTACAGGATATAGTAGATCTGATGAAACAGGGCCAGACCGGATCCGCCAGTATCGCCGGGGCCGAGGAGCGGATCTTTATAAGCTACGCCCCCATCAGGGGAACCCTTTGGTCATTGGGCATCGAAGCGCCCCGTATAGATTTTATAGCGCCCCTCAGGGTGGCAGTTATCGTAAGTGTTATCTTCATGTTGGCGGCCATCGTTTTTTTCATCATAGTCTACAACGCCGCTCTCAGGCATATACTCACGACACCCCTTCGGCTTATTACCGAAAACGCCCGGGATCTTGCCCTGGGAAAATTTGACAATACCCTGCCCAAGGAAATTACCAAGCGGACCGATGAAATAGGCCGCCTGGGTTCCACCTTTATTTCTATGACCAAAACCATCCACTCGGCGATCCACGATATCCGCGGCCTTGCGGATACAGCCCGGGCGGGCTTCATGAATGATCGGGCGGACCCTTCCTCCTACCAGGGGGATTACCATCTCATCATCTCCGGAATAAATTCAATGCTGGACATCTTCTGTTCCCACCTCAACGCCATGCCCAATGCTCTGGCTTTGTTCGATGGAGAACGCAGATGTATCTACCTCAATCAAACCATGGAGGATATCCTTACCCACCATCACTTCGATAAGAATGATCCCGCCCTGCTTTCTGCCATACTTGTAGCCGGCAAGGAGACCGGAACGGAATTTCTGGAAGCCCTGGCTTTTTCTCTCTTTACGGCGGGCACACGTGTCGGGGATACCAGCCATGCCGAACTGGTCATCACCGACAGTGTTGGTGATGACCTGAGTTACAACATGACCCTGAGGCGTATCGGTAACGAGGGTACCGGGACGGACGCGCAATTCGGCTGCGTGATGATGATCCTGAGCGATGTTACCATGCTTGCACGGGCGCGGATTGAAGCAGAGGCGGCCAGCAGCGCCAAGAGCAACTTCCTGGCCAATATGAGCCACGAAATGCGCACCCCCATGAATGCTATCATCGGTATGACAACCCTGGCAAAATCGTCCAATGAAATTGAACGGAAAGATTATTGCCTCAATAAAATTGAAGGAGCCTCCATTCATCTCCTGGGGGTTATCAATGATGTTCTTGATATGTCAAAAATCGAGGCGAATAAATTTGATCTTTCCTATACGGACTTTAATTTTGAAAAAATGATCCAGCGTGTAGTAAATGTAATCAACGCTAAGGTTGACGAGCGGCATCAGGATTTTAATATACGCCTTGACCCGAATATACCCCCCTCGCTTATCGGGGATGAGCAGCGGCTTGCCCAGGTAATTACTAATCTTCTTTCCAACGCCGTAAAATTTACCCCCGAAGAGGGAACCATTAAACTTATCGCCTCCTTTATCAAGGAAGAGCAGGATACCTGCACCGTAAAGATTGAGGTAATCGATTCGGGGATAGGCATCAGCGACGAACAGAAGGCAAAGCTCTTTGGCTCTTTCCAGCAGGCCGATTCAAGCATATCCCGGCGTTTTGGCGGAACCGGTCTGGGGCTTGCCATATCAAAACGGATCGTGGAGATGATGGGGGGCGGCATCTGGGTACATTCCAAGCCAGGTGAGGGTTCCACCTTCGGCTTCACATTCGAGGTTAAGCGGGGAGAGGAAATCCGGCAAAGCCTGTTGAAGGACGGAGTAAACCTGACTAATCTCCGCATCCTGGCGGTGGACGATGATCCTGATATCCGGGATTCTTTCTCAGAATTTCTGCGTCAGTTTTCGCTTAAGGGGGATATCGCCATCGGCGGAGATGAGGCCTTGGATCTGATAGAAAAAAACGGCCCCTACGATCTGTACTTTGTGGATTGGAAGATGCCCGGCCTGGACGGTATCGAACTTTCCCGCCGGATCAAGGCGGGAAATCCTGAAACATCGTCCCATAAGTCGGTAGTAATAATGATCTCCGCAGCGGAATGGACCACCATTGAGGGGGAGGCGAAAAAAGCAGGGGTGGATCGTTTCCTTTCGAAGCCCCTGTTTCCCTCCACGGTGGCGGATATCATAAACGATTGTCTGGGCCAGGGCAATGAGCATGTGGGTGAAAATTCCGCCATGGCGGATAACTTCAAGGGTTTTCGTCTCCTTTTAGCGGAGGATATTGATATCAACCGGGAGATCGTGATGGCCCTGCTGGAGCCGACGGAGCTTGAAATCGACTGCGCGGAAAATGGCGCCGAAGCCGTTGAGCTGTTCAAAAAAAATGCGGATAGCTACGATATGATATTTATGGATATCCAGATGCCCGAAATGGACGGTTACGAAGCTACCCGCCGTATCCGTGCCCTGGATGAGGGAAGGGCAAAAAATATTCCCATCGTGGCAATGACCGCAAATGTGTTTCGCCAGGACATTGAAAGGTGCCTTGCCGCCGGTATGAACGATCATGTGGGAAAGCCCCTGGACTTTGATGAAGTATTAGCAAAACTGCGAAAATATCTACCCCAGGGATCTTCCGGCAAAACCCCATGAAGCAGAAACAACCCTACACAATTATTCACGAAGATGATCATATTATAGCGGTAAACAAGGCTGCGGGTATTGCCGTAAGCGGAGACCGCTGGGATGAGTCCCGGGAACGGCTGGACAAGCTGCTGGGCAGTTTTTATAACGGCCCTATCTTTATTGTACACCGCCTTGACCGGGACACATCGGGGATCATCGTCTTTGCCCGGGACGAAGACACCCACCGGTACCTCTCTAAGGCCTTCGAATCCCGTGAGGTGGAGAAAATCTACTGCGCCATAGTTCACGGACGGCCTCTGTGGGCGGAAACGGACTGTGACCTTGCGCTGGCTCCGGATGGAGACAAGCTGCACCGGACCGTTGTCGATAAACACCATGGCAAAAGATCCTTCACCCATTTCCGCCTTCTCCTTGCCGCCGGCGCCTATTCTGTTGTGGAAGCCCGCCCTGCCTCAGGCCGTACCCATCAAATCCGGGTCCATCTGGCCAGCCTGGGCCACCCCGTGGTCTGCGACCCCCTCTACGGTTCCCGCAACAGTCCTAAGCCGGTCTACCTATCGGGGTTCAAAAAAGGCTGGCGCGGCGATCCCCTGGCCGAAAAGCCCCTCCTGGACCGCCTGGGCCTTCACGCCGCCGCTCTGAGTCTTCCATACCCGCCCGGCTTGGACAACAAGCTCACCCTACAGGCGCCGCTGCCCCGGGACATGACGGCGTTGATTAAGCAGATGGAGAAAGCTGCGGGAACATTGATGTCTAACGTTATATAAAAAACAAAATGGTTTTCCGTGGGGATGGAGCGTAGCGGAATCAGTTCATCGAAGTATTCGAGCAGATCATCGTAACTATTTTTAACGTAGTGCTGGCACGGCTACTGTAGTGCTGGCGCTATTATCGCTGCGCCTTGGCGACATCGCAGATCCGTCTGGCCATTTTTTCCAGAGATACCTGCTCCTGCACATGACCCAGTTCAAAGGCCACCCGGGGCATACCGTAAACTACCGCCGATGTTTCATCCTGGCCCAGGGTCATTCCGCCTTCCTTGTAGATGGTACCCAACTGCTGGGCGCCGTCCCGTCCCATACCGGTCATGATCACCCCCAGGGCGTGGTTTTGATACACCAAGGCTACCGACGCGAAGAGCACATCCGCAGAAGGCCGGTGTCCGCTTACCAATGGCGCATCGGAAAGGTGGGCAACCACCCCGCCGCCGCGGCGTTCAACTTCCAGGTGCTTGTTTCCCTGGGCAATGAGGATGCGGCCGGGGAGTATGGCGTCCCCTTCTTCGGCTTCCTTTACATCCAGGGGGCAGAGCCGGTCGAGGCTCTTGGCAAATTCGTTGGTAAAGCCCTGGGGCATATGCTGAACCACCACGATGGGTACCGTAAGGTCCTTATCCAGGTTTGCAAAAACTATCCGCAGGGCATCGGGCCCGCCGGTGGAGATACCGATGGCGACAATTTCTGTCTTTGCGGGTTTGCGTACCGGAACCAGCGGCTTTGCTGCTGCTCCGGAGACACCCAGTATGGAGCTTACCGAACCGGGCTTGGCGCTGGTCAGGGGGGTAATGGTTTTCGCGGTGAAATCAATGGCGGGAACTACCTTTCTGCCCTGGCTGCGCCGGTATTGGCCGCCATAGCCCAGGAGCATCCCCACCAGGGTATCCTTTACGGTATGGATATCTTCGGAAACCGAGCCCGAAGGTTTCTGGATAAAGTCACTGGCCCCAAGAGCGAGGGCCTCCATGGTTATCTCCGCGCCCCGGGCGGCAATGGAGGAAAGAATGACCACCGGAATGGTGATCCCCAATTTTTTCCGTTCCTTGAGGAATTCGATGCCGTTCATTTCCGGCATTTCCAGGTCCAGAACGATAATATCCGGATTAACCCGGGGTATCTTTTGCAGGGCGAAGATGCCATTCATGGCCTTTTCGGCGATGACCAGCCCCGGTGTGGCTTCTATCATCCTGCCAATGAGGTTACGCATTAGCGCCGAATCATCAACAATTAATACTGCAACATCTTCAGCCACAATCTACTCCTATAAAGAGGCGTTGTCCCTAGATCCATTTCCTGTACAGGGTTGCCCACTGGGTTTTTACAAATTCAAATTTGGTGTTCATCCCAAAGAGGGATTCCGAATGGCCGATGAAGAGGAAGGCCTTGGATGCCATGGAATCCCAGAACCGGCCTACAACTCCGGCTTGGGTAACTTCGTCAAAATAGATGATCACGTTCCGGCAGAATATGATATCCAGATTACGCTGGCCCGAATCGTTTTTTAGATTGTGGTAGTCAAAGCGTATTTTAGACATGATTTCCGCCTTGACCTTATATCCCCCGGCAACTTTATCAAAGTACTTTTTCAGATAATTTTCGGGGATACCCTCTATCCGGCTGTCGGCGTAGAACCCTTCCTTACCGGTCATGAGGCATTTTAGGCTGATATCGCTGGCAACTATCTCAAATTTCCAGGGTGGGGGCAGGATTTCGGTTAAAAGCATGGCGATAGTATAGGGTTCTTCCCCGGTAGAACAGCCGGCGCTCCAGATTTTGATGGTAGTATTCCCCGTGGGCTTCTTGATATTCATCAATTCCGGGATAACATGGTGCTCCAGGGCATCAAAATGGGCTTGATTGCGGAAGAACCGGGTTAGATTGGTGGTAACCGAGTCGAGAAAACCCTTGAGCGCCTCTTTATCCTTGGAAATGGTACTGAAATAGGACGTCAGCGTTACCCCAGGGGTAGTCCTGAGCCGTTCCTTGAGTCTGCCCTCCAAGATTGAGCGGTTTGTTTTTGTAAAGTTGATACCGCTCTCATTATAAATAAGATCGCGATACCGTTCAAAATCAGCATCCGTCAAAACAATCTCATCTGCCATATACATCATAGTAAGGGTTGTATGAAATAGTGTCAATTATTCATCTAGCAATATACGCGAAAACTGCCCTTTTACGTTGACTAATGGATACCGCATCGGGATAATACTACCACATGAATAAGTATATTTTTGTCACCGGAGGCGTGTGTTCAAGCCTTGGGAAGGGGGTTGCGGCCTCTTCCTTGGGAGCCTTGCTTGAAGGACGGGGGCTTAATGTCCGGATGATTAAGTGCGATCCCTATATCAACGTGGACGCCGGGACCATGAGCCCCTACCAGCACGGGGAAGTCTATGTAACCGACGATGGCGGGGAGACGGACCTGGATCTGGGAAATTACGCCCGTTTTACCTCCGGGCCTCTTTCCCGGGCCAATTCCATCACCACCGGCCAGGTCTACGAGTCGGTTATCCGCAAAGAGCGGGAGGGTCGTTACCTGGGACGCTGTGTCCAGGTTATCCCCCACATTACCGACGAGATAAAGAGCCGGATTTTGGCGGTTTCCAAGAAAGATACCGATACTGATGTGGTAATCGTGGAGATAGGGGGTACCGTGGGGGATATCGAATCCATCCCCTTTCTGGAAGCAGCCCGGCAGCTTATTCATGAAATGGGCCGGGCCAACGCTCTTTCGGTGCATCTAACCCTGATCCCCGAGGTGGGGGAGGGGGAACTCAAGACCAAACCCACCCAGCACTCCGTAAAGGCTATGCAGGAGCAGGGAATTCAGCCGGATGTGCTGATATGCCGGGCGCCGGTATTGCTGGATGAGGCTACGCGCAGGAAGATAGCCCTTTTTACCAACGTAGAAAGCGACGCGGTATTTACTTCCTACAATGTGGACACTACAATTTATGAGGTACCCCTGATCTTTTTCGATCAGAAGCTGGATCAGGTGGCGCTCAAGAAGCTGGGGGTGGAAAGCAGGCACGCCAACCTGAAACCCTGGTACTCTATGATGGAGCGTTTTGAAGCCCGGAGCGGAAAGGTCCGGATCGGTATTGTGGGCAAGTACATGGATCTCCACGATTCCTATAAGTCGGTGTTTGAAGCCCTGTTCCATGCGGGCCTTGAAAGCCGGATTGAGGTGGAGCTGGTTAAGATAGACTCCTCCCGGCTGGAAGAAACCGAGGATGCCGAGGCGCTTTTGGGTTCCTCCGCGGCAGGCGGGGGCGTAGACGGCATACTGGTACCCGGGGGCTTTGGCCAGCGGGGTATCAACGGCATGGTTAAGGCCGCCGCCTGGGCCCGGACCCATAAGCTTCCCTACTTTGGTATATGCCTGGGGATGCAGATCATGGTGATAGAGTGGGCGCGGGATGTCCTGGGCTGGGAAGATGCGGATTCCACGGAATTCAACCAGGATACCAAGCATCCGGTGGTGAGCCTTTTGGAGGATCAGGTGGACGTGAAGAACTACGGCGGCACCATGCGCCTGGGAAAATGGGCCTCCGTACCGGAACCGAATTCTAAGTTTTTTGAAGCCTACAAGGAGAAGATCGTCTCCGAACGCCACCGGCACCGCTATGAGTTTGCCAACACCTTCCGTAAGGAGATGACCGATTCGGGACTCGCGCTTACGGGGTTTACCGAAGACAAGAGCCTGGTTGAAGCGGTGGAGTGGCCGGACCACCCCTGGGGCCTGGGCGTCCAGTTTCACCCGGAGTTTAAGTCCAAGCCCACCGCCGCCAGTCCCCTGTTCCGGGATTTTATTGCTGCGGTGAAAAAAGTAAAAGAGACTAAGGAATGACCAAGGAATGAAGAATAGCCACAGAGGGAAGGACACAGAGGGAAGAAAAAGAAAAGGGGGGGAGCCGCAAACCCGTTTTTCGGTGTTCTCTTCTTATCTCTATACCCTCTGTGGTTATTCTTTCTGTATTCTTCTTCTTCTTGCCTCCTGTACCTTCGATTATGGTGACGAAGTCTCCGAAAATGAGGATCTGCCGGATATAGTCATGGGGAATGTAGAATATGTCCGGGTTCGGGATGGGGACCCGGTGGTGCGTTTTCGGGCCCAATTAGCGGAACGATACGAAAACCGGCAGACCATGGAACTGCAAAATTTTTCTTTCGAACAGTTTTATTCCCACGGGGATGAGGTAAATGCCACCGGTAGAGCGGGGAGTGCTTTGGTAGAACTTGAGTCGGGGAATATACAACTGGAGAATAGTATTATTATTTCTGTGAATTCCGAGGATATCACCATAGAAACAGAAAATCTTTCCTGGGAGGATGAAAAACGTATCCTCGCCGGCAGGAATGAGGATACGGTGGTGGATATCCAGCGCTCCGATGGTACGGTCTTTTCCGGCCGGGGTTTCACCGCCGATGTCCGGAGAAGAACCTGGGTATTTAACGGAGGGGTAGAGGGAATCTATATCGATACGGAAGATGACGAGGAAACCGAAGTCGAAGCCGAGGAAATATCAGAAGAACTTGAAGGGGAAGTTCCTGCGGAACTGATGGAAGAGGGCAGCGATACTGCCGGAGAGATCCTGTGAGTATAAAATTTGCTGCCCCGGTCCTGGTTACCGCGGCGCTCATCCTTTCCGCCGGTTCCCCCGCTGGGGCCGATACCTTTTCCTTTAAGGCCGACCGTATGTCCGGGGGCCGGGCTGCGGGAAAAGAGATTACCATGCTTACGGGAAACGCCGAAGTACGATCCGACAATCTGGTCCTCAAGGCTAACCGAATAGAGCTTCAGGGGGATGATAATCAGTTTGTTGACTGTTCCGGTGATGTTTGGGGCATGGAGGAGGAAAAGAACATCCTCTTTCAGACCGACCGCCTGCGCTACGATCGGAAACTTAAGATAGCCCGGTTGGAGGGCAATTCCACCCTGGAGGACAAGGAGAACGAGATCGTCGCCAAGGGCCGCTTTATTGAGTATGACGACCAAAACGAGATCACGGTATTCCAAATCTCTGTACGGCTCTTTAAGGATGAACTGGTATGCCGGTCCGAATATGCGGTGTATCGCCGGCAGGCAAAATTGTTGGATCTTTCAGGATTCCCTGTGGTTTTTAAGAAAAGCGATGAATTCAGGGCCGATAGGATCCGGGTAGACCTTGATACCGACGATGTGACCATGGAAGGATCTGTTTCCGGTTCGATTAAGGAAAAAGAGAAAGAGGAAGAGGAAGAGGAAGCGAAAACCGAAGAATCAGCGCCGGAGTTGGAGTCGGAGCCGGTACCGATACTGGTTGAGGAATAATGCTCATGGATACCCAAACGACGTATATCTTAAGCATTACGGATCTTCATAAAAAGTTCGGCGCCAAGGAAGTGGTTCGGGGGGTCAACTTTTCCATGCATAATGGAGAAGTGGCGGGGCTGCTGGGGCCGAACGGCGCGGGAAAGACCACCATATTTTACATGATCGTAGGCTTCTATAAGCCTACCCAGGGAACGGTATGTTTAAATGGGGATGATATCACTGAAAAACCCATGTACCGCCGGGCCCGCTTGGGAGTTGCCTACCTTCCCCAGGAAGCCTCCATCTTTCGCAAGCTCACGGTGGAGCAGAATATCCGGGCCATCCTGGAAAGCCGTAAGGATATTGATAAGGAACAAAAGAAAGCCCGCCTGGAAGCACTGCTGGACGAGTTTGGCATTGCCCGTATCCGTACCCAGTTCGGTTATACCCTTTCCGGCGGCGAACGGCGGCGTACTGAAATCGCCCGGGCCTTGGCAACGGAGCCTAAGTTTCTGCTTCTGGACGAGCCTTTCGCGGGTATCGACCCCATAGCGGTCTACGAAATCAAGCAGATAATCCGCCGCCTGGCGGAAAAGGGCATAGGGATACTCATTACGGACCACAATGTTCGGGATACCCTGGAAATAACCACCGAGGCTTTTATCATAGCCGACGGTACCATAGTTGCCCAGGGAGACCGGGAGGTGATTCTGGCCAACGAGATGGTACGGGAAGTCTACCTGGGCAGTGAATTCAGAATGTAAGGCCCATCAATCTTGACAGACAGTAAAACTAAGGACACACTTAACTATTCCAATTCTGCATGTATCAAGAGAGGTTATCATGGATCAGAATTACCCTGAAGTAAAACTTGGATTAATCGCGGTATCCAGGGACTGTTTTGTACGTTCCCTTTCTGAAAATCGCCGGAAAGCCCTTGCCGAAGCCTGTGCAAAACAGGGCGTTTCAGTTTACGAAGCAAAAACTACCGTTGAAAATGAAAAAGATGCACTCAAAGCGGTGGATGAAGTAAAAAGTGCCGGTTGTAATGCCCTTATCGTATTTTTAGGGAATTTTGGCCCTGAAACTCCGGAAACCCTTATCGCACGGTTCTTCTCCGGGCCGGTGATGTACGCCGCCGCCACCGAGGAAACCGGCAAGGACCTTGCCAATGGCCGGGGTGACGCCTACTGCGGGATGCTTAACTGTTCCTACAACCTGGGGCTGCGGAAGCTCAAGGCGGTGATCCCCGAATATCCCGTGGGTACGGCGGATGATATCGCCCGTATGGCGGTGGATTTTGTCCCCGTTGCCCGGGCCATCTTGGGCCTTGCGTCCCTGAAGATTATCAGTTTTGGTCCCCGGCCCCAGGATTTCTTTGCCTGCAATGCCCCCATTAAGGGGCTCTACGATATTGGGGTAGAAATAGAAGAGAATTCTGAGCTGGACCTTCTGGTAGCCTACCGGGCTCATAAAGACGATACGCGCATTCCCGCCGTGGTCAAGTCCATGGCGGATGAGCTTGGCGCGGGGAACCGGTATCCGGATATGCTCCCCCGGCTTGCCCAGTTTGAGCTCACCCTGCTGGACTGGGCGGAGGAGCACCGGGGCTCCCGGAGCTATGTGTCCTTCGCCAATAAATGCTGGCCCGCATTTCCCACGGAATTTGGTTTTGAACCCTGTTATGTCAATTCCCGGCTGACCGCCCGGGGCATCCCCGTGAGCTGCGAGGTGGATATCTACGGTTCCCTAAGCGAATACATAGGCGCCTGCCTCAGCCATGATGCGGTTACCCTGCTGGATATCAACAATACCGTCCCCCAGGATCTGTATGACGGGGCGATTAAGGGGAAGCATTCCTACGGGCTCAACGATGTGTTCATGGGCTTCCACTGCGGCAATACTCCCCGCTGTAAGCTCCGTAACGAAGATAACACCGCCCTTAAGTTCCAGCTTATCCAGAACCGGCTCCTGGAAAAAGGCGGGAAACCTGATATCACCAGAGGAACCCTGGAGGGGGACATCGCGGCGGGGGATATCACCTTCTACCGGCTGCACGCCAACGCCGATGGTGCCCTTCAGGCCTATATAGCCCAGGGGGAGGTCCTTCCGGCGGCTACCGGTTCCTTTGGCGGTATCGGCATATTCGCTATCCCCGATATGGGGCGGTTTTATCGCCATGTACTCATCGAAAAACGCTTCCCCCACCATGGGGCGGTGGCCTTTGGTAAATACGGCAAGGCTCTTTTCACGGTTTTTGACTACCTGGGGGTACCGGAGATACACTATAACCGGCCAAAAGGACTGTTATATCCCCGGGAAAATCCATTCACCTAAAACCGGTAACGGGTTTTCTCGCTCCCCCTTGACAAATTTGGTCTCCCGAATGTATTATAGACTGTACTTTAATACTCATCGGTAAGGGGTCAACAATGCCTTGGATAATGTGGGTTATCCTCCCTCTTGCCGGGTTAACCTTAGGCTGGACTATAAGATGGCTGTATGCCAGATTTCAACTTACGGCATCGGAGCAACGCGCCGAACGTATAAAACAGGATGCGATAAAGGAAGCTGACGCTAAAAAGAAGGAAATTCTTCTTGAAGCAAAAGAACAAGTTATCCGCGATCGGAACCAGCAGGAAAGGGAGACTCGGGAACGCAGGGGTGAACTGCAGAGATATGAAAAACGTGTCTTGCAGAAAGAAGAAGCTGTAGATAAGAAGACGGCTCAGATAGAGAAGACTGAACAGACTCTGGCCGACATGGAACAATCCCTGCAAGCCCGGAGCGGAGCTCTGGAGAAAGAAGAAGAGCGGTACCGGGCGGAACTGGAACGAATTTCCGGACTTACCGTGGACGAAGCGAAGGCTCTCATCATTCGGGATATGGAGAATGAGGCCAGACATGATGCCCAGGGGCTTATCAATAAGATTGAGCAGGAGGCCAACCTCTCCGCGGAAAAGAAAGCCCGGGATGTGTTGATTGCCGCTATTCAACGGCTGGCTACGGATGTTACCGGTGAGGTGACCGTGGCTACCGTAACTCTTCCCAACGACGAGATGAAGGGGCGGATCATAGGCCGGGAAGGGCGGAACATCCGTACCCTGGAAACTCTGACCGGGGTGGATATCATCATTGATGATACTCCGGAAGCGGTGGTTATCTCCTGTTTTGACCCGGTACGCCGGGAAATTGCTAAAATTGCCCTGGAACGGCTCATCACCGACGGACGGATCCACCCTGCCCGTATCGAAGAAATTGTTACCAAGGTTACCAAGGATATATCCCAGAAGATCTTTGAAGAGGGTGAGAAGGTACTCTTCGACCTGGGGATCCACAATATCAACCAGGAAGCTATCCGCGCCCTGGGACGGCTCTATTTCCGTACCAGCTATGGCCAGAATGTGTTATCCCACTCCAAGGAAGTGGCGGTTATTGCGGGCATCTTAGCCGCTGAGATCGGCGCCAACCGGGAACTAGCCAAGCGGGGGGCGCTGCTCCACGATATCGGTAAGGGGATCGAGAGTGATTCGGACCTGAACCACGCGGAGATCGGCATGGACATGGCCCGGAAGATGGGGGAGGACCCGCGGATTATCAACGCCGTTGGGAGCCACCACAACGATATAGAGCCGTCCTGCATCGAATCGGTGCTGGTCCAGATTGCCGACGCAATTTCTGCAGCCCGGCCCGGCGCCCGCCGGGAAACTTTGGACAATTATGTTAAGCGGCTGGAAAATCTGGAAAATATTGCCACGGGCTTTACCGGGGTGGAAAAGGCCTTTGCCATACAGGCAGGGCGGGAACTGCGGATCATCGTAAACAACGAGGCGGTGAACGATGAGCAGTCCAGGGATCTGGCTAAACAGATTGCCAAGAAGATTGAAAACGATCTGCGTTATCCCGGAAGAATCAGGGTAACGATTATCCGGGAAACTAGGATCACTGAATACGCACGGTAACGGAGCATATGGCCTTTTCGTTTTTTACCTGGATTACTTCGCTGTTTACCGGTGGGAATGATCCCGTACGAGCCAAAAAACGGCTGTTGAAACGGATGGCCAAGAGTTTGGCCGCTAATAAGTACGGGAAGTTCTACCGGCTAAAGACTGAAGAGGCGTCCCCCGAACTAGCTCAGTTCTTTTTCGATGTTTATAAGGTCATCGCTCCGGCTCAGGGTTTTCTTCAGAATGCAGCCCAGTCAACCCAGTTGAAAATGGCGGTGATCTACAATTTTCTGGATAAGCGGCAGCGGGATATACTGGAGCAGCTTTCTCTGGAAATCATTGAGCTCAGGGCTGATACAACGCCCCCCAAGGAACTTTACCGCCAGATGCAGGGTGAATTCGACAGCCTGGCGGCGGGCTTTGATACGGAGCTCGTCAGTTCCATTGACGCTTGTTACAGCCTGATCATGATCCTGGCCAAATTTGTTAATTACGATTTTTATTTTTTGCTGAAAAAATTCGACAGCCAGTTAGGTGAACGCAGCTTTAGTAAGAAACCGCTGTTCAGCCCTGTCCGGGGCATAGGGGTTTCCGATGAGATTAAAGATTTTCTTGAACTCACCGGTGGCCTTGATCCGGACCGGAATTGGAATGAAGTCCTGGGGATACTGGGTGAGTGCAAAGGGGCGGAGGTACTTAATCTAAAACTCTGGAACAGCCTGCTGCTCCGGATACGGGATGTTAAACGATCGGGTATCCTGGAAATGATGATCCGGTTTATCGATACGGACCCGCACTGGGGATGGGAGCCCAATGTTCCCAAGGTGGATATCACCGCTGCCTACCTGGAAACGATCCGGATCGAAATATTTGAATATCTTACCCGGATCACCACCGCTAAACGGGATGAGCAGATTCTTGAGTGCGCCAAGGCGGTTTTTGGCGACCATGAGGTGAACCGGCTCAAGAACTATACCGAGCGGGGCGGTGATATGTACAAGAAAAAAAATTTTGCCGGTTTTACCTATGCCCGGGGGCTCAATTATTTAATAGTTTTTCTCCTGGATGAAAAGCCGCAGTTTCAGTATTTCTACGATCTGATCCTGATCCGCGGTCAGTGGGTTTCCCCCGTTTTGTCCATGCCCCTGTCGGAATCGGTACGGCTGCTTTTAAGCTTTCCCGACAGGATTAACCATCTGGACGAATCCCTTTCCGACTTTGGCATGTACGGCAACAAGCTTAAAAATTCGCTCATGAGGGTTGAAAAGGAAAAAAGCCAGACACGGGTTATCAGTACAAACTTGGAAACCCTGAATGGCGACGCGAAGCAGATCATCAGCGATGCTATCTTCAACCTTTCTGTTTTGGCAGACGGCTTCGCGGGAATTCTTGATGATTACCGGAAAAATCCCTCGGCAATTATTCTGAACTGGGAGGAATTGGATTCTTTTTCCGTTGAACCCCTGGAAGGCCGGATTTCCGAAATGTATAGCAAGCTGCTCAATATGCTGCAATTGCTGCGGCTCTTTGTTCAGACTTCCACCGATTCCGATTAGGCGCTCTGGATTAAGCGGCGTTTAGAGTCTATACTACCCCCATGCCGGTATTAAAACTTATCATGATTGGCGATGTGGTGGGAGAAAGCGGGATTGCTGTTCTGGAAAAGCTGCTGCCTGCCCTTATCGAGAAAGAGAGGGCGGATTTTGTGGTGGTCAACGGGGAAAACGCCGCCGCCGGCTTTGGCATAACCGAAGCGGAGAAAGTGCGTATCCTTAATGCAGGGGCGGACCTGATCACCACCGGGAACCATGTTTGGGAAAAACGGGAATTCTGGCCGGTCCTGGACCAGGATGAACGGATACTCCGGCCGGCGAATTATCCCGGAAAGTCGGCGGGCCGGGGCTGGAGGGAGATCAGAAAAAATGATGTCCCCTGGCTGGTGATAAATCTCCAGGGCCGCGAACTGATGACCCCCATAGACTGCCCTTTTAAGGCTTTTGATTCGATTATTGACAGCCAGGGCGCTTTGGTTACCGAATTCCATTCCCTGCTGAACACCGATGGTTCGACGCCGGACATTTTGCGGAAATACGGCGCCGTGGTGGTGGTTGATTTCCACGCGGAATCCACAAAGGAAAAGGAAGCCCTGGGCTTTTACCTGGACGGAAGGGCCAGCGTTGTGGCGGGTACCCATACCCATGTGCAAACCGCGGACGAGCGGGTACTAAAACAGGGAACCGCCTACATCACCGACTTGGGGATGACCGGCGTATCAGGCGGGGTTATCGGCATGGACACCAAGGTTTGTCTGGACCGTGCCCGAACCCAGGTACTGTACCGCATGAACTGCGCCGACCCTTCCCCCGGGCAGCCGTCGGAACTTCAGGGTATACTTACAGAAATTGATCAGGAAACGGGCAAAGCAATTTCGATCCGGCGGATCCGGGTCTCAAGAGACCAGTAGATCTCTTGAGACTAGAATGAGCTCCTGCTCAGGGGGCTTCCTATACCGATTCTTTCTCCAAGAAAATCTACCCTGTTGCCTTCGATGAGGATTTGCACATCGGAGATGTTGGGGAATTCTGTGGCAGTCCAGATTATCTGCCAGAGCTGGCCCATATATCCTTCCACACCATAGGTGTTAAACTGAAACTCCTCACTAAAACTAATATACGCGGTGGAGCCCCGTACTTCGGCCCGGAGCAGTTTGGTACCCGGAGGAATCAGGGATCTGAGCCTGGGGTCCCGGCGCTGCTCTTCCGCCGTGGGGCCCTGGAGGAGGAGCCGTACCGTATCCGCCAGGGGAGAAGCGGATGTTACAGAGCGGGTAACCGCTTGCCGCAGGAGGGCGCCGTCCCCATCAACCCGTATGAAGTAGAGGGCCCGGTCCCGGCTTTGCCCGGCGGGGGGGCTTACGGGCGGTGCGGCAGGCTTGGGTTCCGGAACGGCGACGGGGGTATCCTCCACCGTATCGACGGCAGGCGGTTCTTCCGTTGGAAGTACCGCTGGGGCAGCGGGTTCATCGGCGGTAACGGTGGCAGCCGGCAGCTCCGGGGCTGACGGAAGTTCCGGGACATTGGCGTCCGGGGCGTTTTCCTCGGTTTCAGTTTTATTGAAGAGACGATCCAGAAGGCCCGTATTTTCAACGCTGGATCGGATAAGCTGCAGGTTCACGAAAAAAAGGCTGATCACAATGATAAAAAAAAGGGTCCAGAAGATAAAGGACGCACGTTTTTTCGGCGGAGGCGGGGGATTGGTTTTTCTGTTTTTTGGGGCTGCCACAGTTCAATAATAGAGGAAATGATACGCGGGGTCAATGAGACTATATTTTATCTGTCAGCCTGTACTAAAATACAGCCATGAAAGAGTTCCATGAGTCGACCCTGCGTATTTTGGCAGCCATTAAGGCGGTACCTAAGGGCCGGGTTTCCAGTTACCGGAATATTGCCCTGGCGGCGGGACTGCCCAATGGCGCCCGGCAGGTAGCCCGGATACTCCATTCCCTGGCTGAAAAGGAAAAGCTCCCCTGGCACCGGATCATCAAAGCCGACGGCCGCATCGCCCTGGGCGAAGGAAACGGCCGGGAACTCCAGATCAGCCTGCTCCGATCCGAGGGGGTGCGGGTGAGCAAGGCCGGGGTGGTGGATATGGGATGCTACGGTATTCAGTACAGCTTGTAGCTCAGAATTGCGGCGGCCCGGTAGAAGCTTAGGAGGGGGTCCTCGGTTTTGAGATGCCGGTCCTGGTAAAACACATCCTTGGCCAGATCATCCTCACGGCCCTCAGTATAACTGCGGCGGGTATGGAACTGGACTATCAGGGCGGCGCTGAATTTTTCGGTGATAGTAAAATTGAAGAGGGGCCCAAAGGTCCAGCGGCCCAGGTCGTCCCCCCAATCTTTTCGGTGCGGGGTGTCGTAGAGGTAGAGCTCCATCTCCGCCATGAGACCCACGGTATTGAGGAAGATCGGCATCTGATAGCCCAGGAGGTAATTGCCGTAGTAGTTTAAACCGTTACGGTTCTGGCCGTCGTCGTTTTCAAAATACCAGGAATCGCCTGAGGAGGCTGCGGTATTGCCCTTGTAACGGGCCTCGTGGTAGGTACGGAACACCACATGGTTCCAGTCCCCGGGAAGGATGGCGGCCAGATCAAACTGGAAAACAGCCCCGCCATAGGCGCTCCAGAGGAGGCCGTCAAAAGGGCTGCCGTCTACTTCGGGCTTTGTGGTGTCGCCTACCCGGCGGTTAATCCCTATGCCGTAAATATCGTTACCAAAAAGTTCAATATTCCAGCCCGAACCGATGCGCGCCCCCGCAACGGCCTGCAGAAAAGCGATGGGAGTAAACACCGCCTCGGCGATTCCGTTTACTGAAACTGGGGAAAGCTCCGCAGTAAGGGCCAGGCTGAGATTGTTGCCCTCCGTAAGAGGACTTTCGCTCCGCAGCAGGGGGAAGATAAAATTTTGGGTAATCCCCAGTTTGATCTCCGGCAGGGTTGATGTCTGAAGCGTTAAGCCCGTGGTATTCCGGATCTCCGAATCTGCCTTGAGGGGAAGGGCCGCAAGCAGGAGGACCGGGATAAAAAGGGGTATGAGCCGCTTCATTATTTTACCGCTTCAAAACCCGCCTGGATGGCCGCCACGTTCATGGGCACAAACTTGTGCTTGTCCGCGGAGAAAAAGTTTTTCAGGATGGGCTCTATCGCGTTAATGGAAAGCGCCCCGGTAAGTTTGGCCATGACACCCAGGGCTACCATGTTGGCGATGCGGCTATGCCCGATTTTTTCCGCTATGCCCTGGAGGTCGATGCGGGTTACCTTGAGGTCCGTACGCTTTGGCTCCTCCTTAACCAGGGATGAATTGATCAGCAGTATCCCCCCTTGTTTGAGGATCCCCTCGCAAAGGGGGAGGGATTCCGGGTTCATCACCAGGGCGGAATCGGGGATGGTAACCAGGGGGCTGGCGATTTCTTCATCCGAGACGATTACCCCGGCCCTGGCGATACCGCCCCGCTTTTCGGCGCCGTAGAAGGGGAAGAAGGTGACATTTTTCCCTTCCTTCATGGCGCAGTACACCCAGATCTGTCCCAGGGAGACAATACCCTGGCCGCCGAAACCGGCGAATAATGATTTTTCCGTCATTTAAGGCCTCCCTTGGAAGCTGCGCTCAGGGTGTCCTTGATTTCACCCAGGGGGTAAAAGGGGATCATGTTTTCCTCCAGCCATTCCATTGCCGGTATGGGGTCCAGGCCCCAGTTGGTGGGACAGGAGGAGAGGACTTCAACCATGGTAAATCCTACCCCCGCAAGCTGGGCCTCCAGGGCCTTGCGGATATACTGTTTGGTTTTCCGGGTGTTGGCGGGGGTGTTCACCGCGCTGCGGGCTATGTAGCGGGTCCCCTCAAGCTGCGCTAAAAGTTCCGAGACTTTTATGGGGTAGCCCATACCCGCGGCGTCCGGGTCCCGGCCCAGGGGAGCGGTGGCGGCCTTCTGGCCTATCAGGGTGGTGGGGGCCATCTGCCCGCCGGTCATGCCGTAAATAGCGTTGTTAACAAAAATGGTGGTGAACTTTTCCGCCCGGTTTGCGGCGTGGATCATTTCCGCAGTACCGATGGCGGCCATGTCGCCGTCCCCCTGGTAACAGATAACCAGGTGATCCGGCAGGACCCGCTTGATAGCCGTGGCAGCCGCGGGGGTACGTCCGTGGGCCGGCTGTACCGTATCGAAGTCAAAGTACAGATCCGCCCAGATAGCGCAGCCCACAGGATTGGTGATGATGGTCCGGTCTCGCAGGCCCATCTCGTCCACCAGTTCGGTGATGATACGGTGGATAACCCCGTGACCGCAGCCGGCGCAATATTTTGTAGAAATGTTGTATAAACTTTTAGGATGTCCGTAGAGTTGTTTCATGATTTCCCTCCCAGTATCTCCTTCACTTTCTCGAAGACCTCTTCCTCCGTGGGAATGATCCCGCCGGAGTGGGCCAATAGATGCACCGGAGATCGGGGCCCTGACGGGTCCGCCTCATAAACCGAAAGTTTCACATCCTCTATCAACTGGCCTTCGCTCATCTCTACGGTGAGCAGGGGCTTACCCGTGGAGGCAATCCTAGCCAGAGCCTTGTAGGGGAAGGGCCAAAGGGTAATGGGCCGGAACAGTCCTACTTTAATCCCCTCCTTTTCGGCAAGCTTCTTGGCGCCTAGGGCGATCCGGGCGGAGGTTCCGTAGGCAACCAGGGTAATATCCGGCCCCTCGCCGGTAAAGGCATTACAGGCGGTACGGTAACCCACCGCTTCAAAACGAAGTTCCTTAGCCTTTATTTCCTCATAGCGGATCAGCCGCTTTTTGTTCCGCGCTTCCAGTACCGCCGGGTCCAGGAATATCGAGGTGATATGCACCGCAGGCCCCCCGGCTTTGCCTTCCCGCTCCGGCAGATGCCCGGCAGTCCAGTCCCGCTTGGGCAGGTCCCCTAGGGGCCGTTCCGGAGGTAGAACCACCCCTTCCATCATCTGGCCTATCATACCGTCCGCCAGGACGATTACGGGGATACGGTATTGGTCCGCTAAATCAAAGGCAAGATAGGTCAGGTCCGCACATTCCTGGACGCTCTTGGGGGCCAGTACGATGTTGTAGTAATCCCCATGGCCGCCGCCACGGGTGGATTGGAAGTAATCGCTCTGGGCGGGGGCTATGGAGCCCAACCCCGGGCCGCCCCGGACCACGTTAACCAGCACCAGGGGGATATCCGCCCCGGCGGCATAGGACATGCCTTCCTGCTTTAAGCTGATGCCGGGGCTGGAAGAGCTGGTCATAGCCCGGGCTCCGGCGGTGGAAGCGCCGTAGACCATATTAATCGCCGCAACCTCGCTTTCCGCCTGGATAAAAATCCGGTTCTTTTCGAGCATATTTTTTGCCATATAGGCGGCAATCTCGCTCTGGGGGGTAATGGGGTAGCCGAAATAGGCGGTACACCCCGCCCGAATCGCCGCTTCGGCGATGGCGTCATTCCCCTTCATCAGTTGAATGTTTTCGTCGCTCATGCGGAAGCCCCCTCTAAATCAAAAATCTCGATGCACACATCGGGACAAACCTCAAAGCAGTTCCCGCAGGCTATACACTTTTCCGGATTGGCCGGAAAAGAGGGATACACCCCCGAAGCGTTGAGCCCCGTATCTTTTTCCAGCACCTTTACCGGACAAGCCCGGATACACAACAAACACCCTTTACACAGTTCCCGGTCAATAACGACCTTCCCCTTCCTCGCCATAGGGCCTCCTCTCTTAGCGCCGCAATGATTCGGTTATTGTATAGAAAAGGGGAAATTACCGCAAGGGAAGGGGGAACGCCGACAGCTAGCCCGAGCGGTGCTTTCATCAACAACCACTTGCCGCCCCGTACCGAGGGTTTTTAACAGCAGACGATCGTAATTTCTTCTTGGGGCAGCCATTTAATCCGTTCATCCCAGGCAGGTTTATTGGCTCGGCGATCAAAGATAACCAGATAACATTTTACCGGCAGGCCGTTATGGGAACTGAGGGGAGGAGAAAAACTGTCCCTATACCGCAGGGTTTGCCGTATGCCCTCTTCCATAAGGGCTTCAAAGGATTTTCCTTCCCGGAACAGTTTTACTTCAATAATATCCCATGCGCCGTGGTATTCTACTGCCAGATCCATACGCCCCCGGCCTGCGGCATATTCCCGCTCAATCCGTCCTGAACCATTTGTTATGCGCTGAAGAAAAGCCATAAGCAGCAGATGGGGGAAGGCCTCGGTATAATCAGCCTGTTGCTCCCATACTTCGGAATTGTTCCGCCAGAAAGACTGAAATTCCCGGAGCAGGGCGTTCATATCCAGGGTTCCATCGCTTTTTTGCCATTTCCAGGTGCTGGGGGGCGGCAAATTATCATGGTAGGGCGAGTCCAGAAAGCGGATCATCATCTCTTCGTAGATGGGATTAGAAATCACAAATCCTGTATCGGCGCCCCAATTAACCAAGCCTAAATCCATGGCTAGTTCCACATCCCGGTTGGTTCTGGTCATGGTAAGGTCTGTCTCGCCGATAAGAATTGTTTGTATCACCCGCCTGATCCGTGGGTCCCGCAGACGTTCCTCCAGGGCATCAAGGTGAGTTTCCCGGGCGTCTATCATCTGTTTACGGGCTTCCCGGATATGGTCAATGGTTACCGTCTCGACGCTTTCTGCATCCAGTACCCGCATAGTCGCTCTTTGCAACAGGGAATTAACGATCCAGGGCTGCCCCTTTGATTGTTCGTAGACATACTCCAGGGCTTCCGGGGTAATCTGCTGCCCTGTTTCCGCAGTCCTTTGGGCAAAAAGCCGCCCTATATCGTCTTTGTGAAAATTGGACAATGAAGCCGAATCTGATTTGATATTGAAGGGTGAACCAGGATTAGGCGGGATGCCGCCCTTGGAAGCGGTGATATAGTCTTTTAGGTCCCTCATCCCCACCAGAGCGATTGAGACAGGGAAGGTACCCACTCCTTTATCAGCAAAACCATCTCTCAGTTGACGGAGGAAGCTAATTAGGGTTGCATCGACCAGTACATCGGTTTCATCAAAAAGGACGATCAGGGGTTTGGGAGCAACCAATGCGGACCAGTTACGCAAAATTTCGTTTAACATGCTAGTGGGTTCTGAAGTTTTCAGTTCCGGAACCGGCAAGCCTGCGGAACCCGCCCATTGCTGAATAGCTTTACACAGACCCGGCATAGCCCTTTCCGGTTCGGAGATACCCTGGCAGCGCTCCACTGTTACATAGCAGGAAAGCGCCTCGTCCCCGGCGTTTATCTCCCGCATCCAGCTTTGCAAAAAAGTGGTTTTTCCCGTCTGCCGGGGTGCATGAAGCACCCAATACAGCTCATCCTCAATATACCGATGGAGTTGGGCGCCTACCAGGCGTTCTTCCGGGGGGAGCATATAGTGCATATCCGGGCGGCAGGGCCCGGTGGTATTAAAAAACCGGATTTTGCGTTTGCTCATCATTATGTAGTATATCCAAAATTGCGAAAAAGATTAAGAGGATACGAAACATGGGACTAGGAATAGCGTCCTTCCCTAAGCAGCCCGGTTTTCCAATGCCAGACCGGAACGGAAAGCTCCGATGAAAACGGGTTAGTCTGCTCAAAGTCCGGGAGCCAGCTATTGTCGGGAACCAGTTCCTGGCAGAAGCCGTCCTCAATGGCCAGGTCCGTGAGCCATTGGAGGAGCTGGTCGTACTCGTCCTGGTTCACATAGCGGCGGGGCATGTCCTGTATGCCGCCCACCGGGGTGTACTGGGTCATCAGGGAGAGGAGGGCGCGGCCCCGGCAGTGATCGGCAAACCATTGGAGGACCGCCTTGGTGGATTCGGCATAACCCGGGAGAACCAGGTGACGGATTATCACGCCGGAAACCAGTACCGGTCCCTTCCAGCGGAGTTCCCCGCGGTAGTCCAGCATCCGCAGTATGGCCTTTTCCGCAGCCGTCGGGTAATTGGGGGCCTTGAAGAAGCGGCCCGCCAGACCGGAGTCCAGGGTTTTCAGGTCTGGAAGATAAACATCGATCTGGTCTTTCAGGCTTTCCAGGGCGTTGAGACCTTCGTAGGCCGAGGAATTCCAGAGTAGGGGGATGCTGAGGCCCTGGGTGCGGGCGCCCCGGAGATAGGCGGCCAGGGCGGGGGCGCAGTGGCTGCCGGTAACCAGGTTTATATTTTCCGCTCCCCGGTCCTGGAGTGCCAGGCATATGGCGGTAAACTCCGGCTGATCCACCGTCCGGCCCATGCCGGCCTGGGAAATCTGAGCGTTCTGGCAAAAAACACAGCCTAAGGTACAGCCGGTAAGGAAGATTGTCCCCGAACCGCCCCTCCCGGTGATGGGCGGCTCCTCCCCGCGATGGATAGATGCAGCGGCGATACGAATATCTGCGGTCTCAGCGCAAAAGCCCCGTTTCCCCGCGCTGCGATCCGCCCCGCAGAGCCGGGGACAGAGGGTACAGCGGCCATAGACCGGCTCAGCCATGTGCAACCATTGTGACGTTTCGGGGTCTAAATGTTGACGAGTTAAATTTGAAAGAGTATAGTAACAATAATACCGTTATGGATTGAAGGGAGACGTTTTTTTTATGAACAGAGGATCCTCCGCCGCAGAAGTTATTATCGCGATTATCCCCATCGTAGGGATCATCATGGGGTCGGCGGTGGTGTTTTTTTATCTTCTCTGGAATCATAAACGTAAAATGCTGCTTATCAAAGCCGGCGAGAATCCCCGGACCGATTTTGATCTCCTTTCCTTCAGCTTGCTTGCAGGACTTCTCTTGGTATCCGTGGGAATAAGCTTAACCGTATTCCTCGCCATAGCCAAGGGGGCCGGTGACGGTCTTCTGGGTGGAATTATACCCCTTTCGATCGGCGTCGGCCTGTTAATTTTTTACGGGATACAACGGCGCGATAAAAACTCATGACCCTTGACGCCAACGATAAAAGCGTTGGCGAAGACCCCGGGGACGATCAGCTCATTGTCGATCAGATTGTCTCGGGCCGGAAAGAGTTGTTTCGTATCCTGGTACAGCGCCATGAGCAGGCGGTTTATGGGATGGGCTTAAGTTTTTTTCGGAATTCCGATGACGCCGCGGACTTTACCCAGGAAGTGTTTCTGAAAAGTTTCCGCAGCCTGGGCAGCTTCCAGGGACGGTCCCGGTTTTCAACATGGCTCTACCGCATTGCCTACAATACGGCGGTGAACAGTATACGGCGGCAGAAGGAGTACCGCAGCCTCGCCGGGGAAGCCGGACCGGATGACTATGATGGGTTAGACCGGAACTTCCAGCGGAGCTCCCCAACCCCGGAGCAGCTTTTGCTCCGAGCCGCTGCCGCAGAAGCGGTACGGGAAGCCCTGAAGGATCTGCCCGAGCGGTACCGGATCTGTGTGGATCTGTTTTTTTTCTACGACCGGTCCTATCAGGAGATTGAAGCTATTACCGGGTATCCGGTGAATACTATTAAGTCCCATGTATTCCGGGCAAAAAAACTGCTCCGGGAAAAGCTTGAGGGGATTGCGGAAGGAGGAATTGAATGAACTGCAACGATGTGATGGACAGGGTATACGAATTTGAGGGAAATTCTTCGCTACCGCTTTTTACCCGCCTACGCATATGGCTCCACACCCTCCGCTGCCCCCGCTGTGCCGAAAAAATAGAAAAACTAACGGCCGCCCGGAGTCTTATGAAGGAAAATTTCTTTCCCCCCGCCCCGGGGCTGGAAGATCGGATCATGCAGAGCATAGCCCTGGAAGAACTTGAGGAAGAGTATCCCGAAATAGCGGGGGTATCCTTCCGGAGCTGGGTAGTTACGGGCCTCGTCGTCCTGGTTTCCCTGTCCACATCCTTTCTTGGGATGGACTTTATCAAGGTGGCTGATAACTGGGGCTCATCGTTTCTGCTCCCCATAGGGATTACCGTAGGCGCCATCGTAAGCGCCTACGGGGCGCTCTTTATTGGCAGCCATCTGAAGGAACTGAGCGATAGGTTTAATCTACACTAATTTTCCGAACAGACCCGGTTCCGGCCGGTGTTTTTCGCGGTATAGAGGCGCTTGTCCGCTGCGGAGAGAAACTCCTGCACCGTGGCTTTATCGTCCGGGACTGCGGACACCGCACCGATGCTGATGGTTGCGGTGGTGATGGTCTTGCCGTCCGCTGTAGGGATACGGATAGCCTCTACCCCGGAGCGGATCTTCTCCGCAATAACCAGGGCGGCGCTAAGATCCGTATCCGGGAGGAGTATGCCGAATTCCTCCCCACCCAGCCGGGCCGCAAGGTCGGTGGTGCGCATGGCCGCGGCGCTGAATATTTTGGCTATGCTTTTTAACAGGACATCCCCCTGGGGATGTCCGTAGGTATCGTTATAGGTCTTGAATTTATCAACATCCATCATCAAGAAGGAGATAGGGTTCTTTTCCCGTGCCGCCCGCCGCCACTCCAGGGCTACACGGTCGTCAAAACAGCGCCGGTTGGGGACATTGGTGAGTCCGTCGATAAGCCCCAGCTGTTCGATGGTGCGGATCTGGTGGATTATCTGGATATGGGTTCGCACCCGAGCCAGGACGATGGGGTTTTTGAAGGGCTTGGTGATATAGTCTACCGCCCCCAGGAGGAAGCCCCTTTCCTCATCGGTTTCGTCACTAAGCCCGGTAATGACTATCACCGGGATCTTCATGGTTTCCGGGGTCTTTTTAAAGGTGGTCAATACATCAAAGCCATTGAGGTCGGGCATAACAATATCCAGAAGGATGAGGTCCGGCTGGTCTGCAATGGCCCGTTCCAGCCCTTCCTTGCCGGTTTTGGCGGTAAAGACCGTGTATTCCGTCGACAGAATCCTGTTTAGCACCATCAGATTCGACTTTTCGTCATCAATAACCAAAATACGGAATTCCTGAGCAGGCTCCATAGCACAACACCCCCTCAATATGAATTATATTATCCTAAGATTGCATTATTTACTCTCCTGGTCAAGATGACTCCAAAAAATACCAAAATATTGACACGGCTTCTTCTAAAAGGTAAACTGAATATCAAAACGAGTTTTCCCTCTTAAGGCGGTGTGATGAACGATGCGTTAAACCTTGATGACTATATCAGAAAAGTCCCGGATTTCCCCAAGAAAGGGGTGCTTTTCTACGATATAACCAGTATCCTCACGGAACCCAGGGCTTTTAGGTACTGCATCGAATCCATGGCGGAGATTTATCAGGGGAAGCGCATCGACGCTATAGCCGCCATCGAAGCCCGGGGTTTTGTGTTCGCCGCCCCCTTCGCCTTCCGCATGGGGATCCCCCTGTTTCTGATCCGGAAGAAGGGTAAACTGCCCGGAAAAACGCTTTCTAAAAAATATAGCCTGGAATACGCTGAAGCGGAAATCGAAATACACTGCGACGATGTGCCCCAGGGTAAACAGGTGCTCCTCATGGACGACCTTATTGCCACGGGGGGGACCCTAAACGCTGCCCGGAGCCTGATCACCGACTGCGGCGCCGTGGTTCCGGAGATCTTCGGGGTGGTGGGCCTGCCCTTCCTGCACTACGAAAAAGCCTTGGCGCCGACCCCCATTACAACATTGATCACCTACGATTCGGAATAGTTATCTTAGCCCCTAGGGGAATTGCCTTCCAATCGCAAACATCCTGTTTGCTCATTCCAGGCCGGCCTTCAGCCCTGACGGCGCCATCCATGGCGCCTTTTCCTCCCTTTGGTCGGCGGGCTGAAGGCTTCAATTCCCCTAGGGGAACTTATCGTAAATAAAAATTTTATCTTAGCCCCTAGGGGAATTGAACCCCTCTTTTAAGATTGAGAATCTCATGTCCTAACCGATAGACGAAGGGGCCTTTTGGAAGGTAGTTACGCTTTATATTTATGGGGAAAATTGGGGGTTTGTCAAGCCCGCGTAAATCCCGGTATGTGGTGCATTGGGAAGGGGAGTACCGAATCTATGCTGGACCGTCCCGTCAGGGCCATGACTAGGCGGTCCAGCCCTAGGGCTACCCCGGAACATTGGGGAAATCCGGAGGCTTCTCCGGACGTTGGGAGGAAGTGTTGCCAGTAGTCCCCGTCGATGCGGTGGGGTACCAGGGAGTCCCGGTTTTTCAGTGCGCCTTCCCGTTCAAAGTAGCGGCGTACTTGCTCGGGGTCCGTCTCCTCGGAATAACAGTTCGCTAGTTCTATTCCCCGTACATAGAGTTCCCAGCGCTCCACGGTTCTGTGGTCCGGGCTCTTTTGCGCCAGGCAGGGAACAAAGGCGGGGTAATCGGTTATGACCACGGCCTTGTCTTTGGGCAGGGCCGGTTCCACGGCGTGTATGAAAATCAGGTCGTAGAGGGCCGGCGTATCCAGTTCCGTCGGCGGGGTTAGGCCCAGTTTCCGGGCCTCGGTGGCCAGGGTTCCTTTTTCGGCGGCGTCGTAGAGGCTGAACCCGGCCCAGCGGCTAAAGGCTTCCTCCATGGTTATCCGCAGGAAAGGGGGGCGAAGGCAGGTCTGCCCGGCATAGCCGGTTTTTGCGGAATCCCCGAGCAGGCTTGCGAAAAGCTCCTCCGTGAGGGTGAGGCTGTCCAGGTAATCGGCGCCCATGGTGTAGTATTCCAGCATGGTAAATTCCGGACTGTGGAGATGTCCCGTAGATTCTCCGTTCCGGAAGCACTTGCAAATCTGATAGACGCTGGTCCGGTGCCGGGCGATGATCTTTTTCATCCAGATTTCCGGGGAGGGGATGAGCCAGTAGGGCTGCGTTTCCCGGGTTTTGCTGTTTGGCGGCGCCAGATAGGCGGTTTCAAAGACCTCCAGGCAGGTTTCGGGGATTAAGTCCGGGGCAAGGAGGGGAGTATCCAGTTCCAGGTAACCCCGTTTATCAAAAAAAGCCCGGACTTCCCGGAAAATCCGTGCCCGTTCCTGTAAAAGTTCAATGTCCATGGCTTATTGTAGCATAGGAGGGGCCCTGAGATTAGGGGGATGGAGTTTTTGGAAGAAAATATGTAAAGTTTCAAATATGATTGAAACTTTACTGTAATATAAATGAACATTCTAATATAATTGACATATTTATGAATGTATATTATAATTTCAAGTATGATGGAAACTTTATGGGACTATATACCCCGGAATCTCTATTTTGGGCGGGTTAAACCCTTCATCGGCTCCCACATAATCAAAATCTTGTCGGGGCAGCGGCGATCGGGGAAAAGCTATATTCTCTATCAGCTTATGGACGAGATACGGAAGGTCGATCCCAAGGCCAATATCATCTATATCAACACCGAATTTGCGGAGTTCCGGCAGGTAAAGACCGATGGGGAGCTCTATGATTTTGTTGCGTCCCGGTTGTCAACGGACCGGAAGAATTTTGTGTTCATAGATGAAATTCAGGATATAGCGGATTTTGAAAAGGCGGTGCGATCCCTCTATGCGGAGGAACGCTGCGACATTTATTGTGCCGGCAGCAATGCCCACCTTTTGTCCGGTGAGTTTGCCACCTATCTCGCCGGGCGCTACATCCAGTTTCAGATCCATCCCCTGGGGTATAGGGAATTCTTAAGTTTTTACGATCTTGAGAATTCCCCGGAGGCGCTGCGGAAATATTTCCGCATAGGGGGGATGCCCTTCCTCGCCTCCCTGCCCGCGGGGGAAGAGCATCTGGCGCGTGAGTATTTGAAAAATGTGTACGAGTCAATAGTACTGCGGGATGTGCTTATCCGGGAAAATATCCGCAATATCCGTTTTCTGGAAAACCTTGCGGAATATCTGGCGGATACTATTGGGAGCCTGTTTTCCGCGAACAACATCAGCAACTATTTAAAACATCAACAGGTTCAGATTCCGGTGCAAACGGTAATTAGTTACCTTGCGGCATTGGAGAAATCTTGCATCATCCATAAGGTTCCCCGCGCCAAGGTTGGGGGCCTGAAAATTTTTGAGATTGGCGAAAAATACTATTTTGAGGATCTTGGCCTGCGGAATGTCCTGGCAAAAAATCCCCCCGCCCTGGATATGGGGAGATTGCTGGAGAACGCAGTATATCTGTTTTTGATACAGCGGAATTTCACCGTGTATGTGGGAAAGGACGGCAATAAGGAAATAGACTTTATTGCCGAAAAAGACGGGGCTAAACTGTATGTGCAGGTAAGTCTGCGCATCGACAATGAAGAAGTCCGCCGGCGGGAGTTTGGAAACCTTGAGGGCATTCCGGACAACTTTCCAAAATATGTGGTGACCCTGGAAGACGAGCTGCCCGCGGTGACACCCACGGGGATCATCTGCATGGGGGTGAGGGAGTTTTTGATGCTGGAGCCATAGGGCGGCGCCGGAGGCCCATTGACGGCTTCTTTACGCCAGCCGTAACACCGCGTCCTTCCACTTATGTCCCCGGTCAAATTCGTTAAGGAACATCCCGAAACTGGCGCAGCCCGGGGAGAGTACCACCACATCTCCCGCCGCCGCTGTTTCCAGGGCGGAGTGTACCGCCCCGTCCACCGAATCCCAGGGACCCCGGTAGGGAATGGCCGCCTGGTCCAGAAGGCGCCGCAGTTTTTCGCTGCCCGTTCCTGCCAGCAGTATTACTGCCTTAGCGTTGGCTGCCGCTTTTACCAGGCAGCTGAAGTCCAGGTTCTTGTCCGTACCGCCGCTTACTAATATTACCGGCTGGTCAAAGGCTTCCACCGCAGCGGCGGCGGCTTCGGGGATGGTGGCGGCAGTATCGTTGTAGAAACGGATACCCCGGCTTTCGTGGAAAAACTCCAGCCGGTGCTCTATGCCGGGGAAACTTCCCAGGCTTTCCCGGATGAAGTCCGCCGGCAAACCCAGGTCCAGCAGGGCGAGACCCGCGGCGAGGAGGTTTTTCTTTTGGTGGGAACCGGGAACTAAAAGTTTCGCCGGGACTAACTCGATAATTTCCCCGGAAGCCGGCTGCGCGGGAAGCTTCGCTGCAAGTTGCGCCAGGCCTCTTCCGCCGGGGCTTTCCACCCAGCCCCCGGCTGTCCCTTCCGGCAGGGGCTTTTCCCCGTAAACCATAGGCCGGCCCGGAGTTTCGGCGAGGAAGCTTTGTCCCCAGCGGTCATCGGCGGCGATGGTGGCATCCGTTTTGTCCTGACCCTGGTAGATGACCCGTTTATCCGCCACATAGGCTTCCATAGTACCGTAGCGGTCCAGGTGGTCCGGCATGATGGCGGTAAGTACGGCTGCCCGGGGCTTGAGGAGTGCGATGGGGTTTGCTCCGGCTGAACCGGGATGCAGCCGGCCTTTGAGGTCCCCAAGCTGCCAACTGGATAGTTCCAGGACCACATCGTCATCCGCGGTGAGGGTATCCAGAAAGGTGAGGGGCGAAACAGTGATGTTACCACCCAGATACGCCTTGCCGGGAAGCAAGCAGCGCTTCCGGGCCTGGTCCAGAACCCAGTGGATGGCCGATGAGGTACTGGATTTGCCCTTGGAACCGGTAACGGCGATGAGGCGGGCAGGGGAAGCGGCCAGGAACAGGGAGATATCCGTCTCGATGTGCGCAGATCCCCGATCCGCGGATCTTTGGTCCGATGCCGCCCGGAGGTAGGGGGAATCGGGGGGGACCCCGGGGTTTTTAATTATCATATCGGCGTTTTCAAAATCTTCTATATTGTGATGCCCCAAAACATAGCGGGCGGAGATGCCGGCGGCTTTGAGTTTTTCTATCGATGGGGTCAAAATTTTTTCGTCCCGCAAATCCGTTACGGTAAGCTTCGCTCCATGGGATGCCAGATACCGGGCGGATTCCAGACCGCCTCCGTGGAGGCCTAAACCCATTATCAGGACATTCATCCCCGTATATTCCACCGGAAACTCCTTTTCCTTGACCATTGCCCCCAGAGGGACTTCATAGTATAGTATCCCACATGGCGCCCCTTGAAATAGACACTCCGCGGCCTATTTTGGACGAATTCGGCAAACCGGTGAATTTCGGTTGGGCCCGATCTCCTGTTTTTAAATATGATAAAGATTTGCTTGGCCCTCCCTACGGGCGCATCACCGAATCGGAACGGTATATCATCTTTTCCCCTACCCATCTGCTGGTTTTTGAGATCCTGGACCATGGCTGGCTGGGACATATCAGCATATCCGTGGTATCCCTAAAGGATAAAAAACGATCCACCCAGCCTTTTATTATCCCCTTCCCCCTGGGGGGGTTTGATCTGCCGCAGGACAGTGAAACCGGTTCTGCCCGGATCCAGCGAAAAAAGTTTGTTATTGATTTTTCCGCCATGGAAGGGGGCAGCCGGATTATCAAGGTTGATATCCCCCGGTTTGGGCATCACCGGAGTTTGCGGGGAGTGGTGGTACTGACTCCGCCCCCGGAGGCCCAGTCTATCCTTACCTGTTCTCCCTGGCGGGGGGAAAAAAAGGCCTTCCGGTATTCCCGGCGCTCCCCCTGGTATGTAGCCGAAGGGGTGATGCAGTTCAGCAGTACGGAGATGGTATTTATCAAGGATAAAGCCTGGGGCATCTTCGACTGGAACCGCGGGTTCAGACCCCGTGCGGATACCCGTATATGGGCCTCTGCCTGCGGCTTAAACGAAGGCCGGCAGTTGGGCTTTAACGTTGGGTATAGTACCGCCGATTCCGGAGCGGGGACGGAAAATGCCTTTTTTCTGGATGGAAAGATGCATAAGTTGGACCAAGTGACCTTTCATATCCCCCCTTCGGACTGGCTTGAGCCCTGGCATTTCACCAGTAACGATGATCGCCTTGAAATGAGCTTTAAACCCCACCAGGAACGGTCCGATCGGAGTACCATGCTTCTTCATTCCCTCCGGCGCCGTCAGGTTTGCGGGTATTTTTCCGGGAAAGTGGTCCTTGATGATGGTTCAAAGCTTGAATTTCATGATATTACCGGCTTTGCGGAACGCCGGAGGACCCGTTTTTAAAGTTTCTTTCGTTTTTAAGTATTATTTGACAAATCCCATCGGCATGCTATACTCAAAGTAGGTTAGGAGGCTCATATGATTACTTTCATTTTATCAATTATCGCATTGATATTGGGGTATCTGGTTTATGGCAAGATAACTGAGAAAATTTTTGGCATCAAGGCTGACCGAAAAACACCGGCCGTAGCGATTGCCGATGGGGTCGACTTTGTAGGGATGGACTGGAAAAAGGTGCTCCTTATCCAGTTCCTCAACATCGCCGGTACCGGGCCGATTTTCGGCGCTATTGCGGGCGCCATGTTTGGTCCGGCAGCTTTCATGTGGATTGTGTTCGGCTGTATTTTTGCCGGCGCGGTGCACGACTTTACCGTTGGTATGCTGTCCGTCCGCAATGATGGGGCTTCTATTTCTGAAATTGTCGGTAAGTACCTGGGTAAAACACCGCGGTATATTATGCGCGTGTTTTCGGTGGTGTTGTTGATTTTTGTGGGCGCGGTATTCGTAACCACCCCCGCGCAGGTTATCAATACCCTGGTGAGAATGAAAGACCCGAATGCGAATGTCTATACCCTCTGTTTGGTGATCATCATTACGTATTATGTCCTGGCGACTATCCTGCCCATCGACAAGCTTATCGGTAGGATTTACCCGATTTTCGGGGCCGCGCTCATCATCATGGGTGTGGGCATCGTCGTTATGCTGTTCATTAGGGGAGAGATGACGCAGGTACCGGAGTTTGCGTTTCAAAACCTGAACCCCGCCCGTGCGCAGGGTGCGATCATGTCCCACGTATTCCCGTTCCTGTTTATTTCGATTGCCTGCGGAGCGATTTCCGGCTTCCATGCCACGCAGTCTCCGCTTATGGCGCGCTGTCTCAGAAACGAGAAGGAAGGCAGAAAGGTTTTCTACGGCGCCATGATACTTGAAGGCATCATCGCCATGATTTGGGCTGCCGCTGCTATGGGGCACTGGAACGGTATTGCCGGTCTTGCGGGCGCCATGAAAGACCTTGGCGGCGCCGCCGGTATCGTTACCAAATCGTCCACCGACCTCATGGGTTGGGTTGGGGGCGCGCTCGCCGTGCTGGGTGTGGTTGCCTGCCCGATTACCTCTGGGGATACGGCGTTCCGCAGTGCGCGGCTCACCATTGCTGATTCCCTGAAGTATGACCAAAAGCCGCTTAAGAACCGCTTCGTCATTGCTATTCCGTTGTTCGTTGTTGGTATTGCCCTCGTGTTATTTGCTATCAAGAGCGCGGCGAACTTCAATACTCTCTGGCGCTATTTCTCGTGGTCAAACCAGACCCTGGCAACGATTGCGTTGTGGGCGGTGTCTGCGTACCTTGCCAAGACCGGCAAGATCTACTGGCTGACGCTCATTCCGGCAACGTTCATGACCGCGGTGGTGACAAGCTACTTCTTTGCGGCGAATGAGTGTCTCGGACCGGCGCTTACCAAAGCGCTTGGCAGCTCAGACGCCACGTATACCGTGAGCCTTATTATTGGGCTTGCCCTTGCCATCGTGTTGTTTGCCCTGTTTATCCCCCTTATCGCGGTTAAACAGAAGAACAGTATCAAGGACTAAAAACCAGAGGCCGTCCCCGCAAAGGGCGGCCTTTGTCTCTTATCCGTACCCTTCCTTTTTTGCCGGTTTTTTGGTATCCTCTGGAGTATTATGGCAGACACCCGGTATATTCGTAACTTTTGTATTATCGCCCATATTGATCACGGTAAATCCACCCTGGCGGATAGGCTCATCCAAAAAGCCCATCTGGTGGAGGATCGGGATTTTCAGGATCAGATCCTGGACAACATGGATATTGAGCGGGAACGGGGGATCACCATAAAAAGCCAGGCGGTAACGATTCCCTATACCGCTAAGGATGGCCGGGAGTACGAGCTTAATCTGGTAGATACCCCCGGACATGTGGACTTTACCTACGAAGTATCCCGGGCTATTAACTCCTGCGAGGGGGCCCTGCTGCTGGTGGATGCCACCCAGGGCGTACAGGCCCAGACCTTGTCCAATATGTATCTGGCCCTGGAGCACAGCTTAGAGATACTGCCGGTGATCAACAAGATCGACATGATTGCTGCGGATATACCGGGTACAAAAAAACAGATAGAACACGACCTGGGGCTCAGCGCCGAAGACGCGCTCCTGGTTTCCGCCCGGCAGGGAACCGGTGTGGATGAACTTTTCGAGGCCATCGTGGAGCGGGTCCCCGCCCCAAGCGGTGACCCCACAGCGCCGCTGCGCGCCCTTATCTTTGACTGCCACTACGATCCCTACCGCGGGGTAGTGGTCCACCTGCGCCTCTTTGACGGAACCCTTAAGCGGGGCATGAAGATTCGGTTTATGTACAACAATTCCGAGTATGAGGTGGAAAACCTGGGGGTCTTCAAGATCGCCCTGGTGGAACAGGAGGAGTTAAGCGCCGGGGCGGTGGGTTATATTATCGCCGGGGTAAAGACCGTAAGCGATGTTCGGGTAGGGGACACCGTAACCGGCGCGGAGCATCCCTGCGCAGGGCCGCTCCCGGGTTTCCGGGAAGTAAAGCCCGTGGTCTTTTCTTCGATATATCCCGTGGACTCCAACGACTACGAAGAACTCAAAACCAGCCTGGAAAAGCTCAAGCTCAACGACGCTTCGCTTATCTACGAAAAGGATTCCTCCGCTGCCCTGGGTTTCGGTTTCCGCTGCGGCTTCCTGGGGCTCCTCCACCTGGAGGTGATCCAGGAACGGCTGGAACGGGAATTCGACCAGTCGGTTATCTTTACTGCGCCTTCGGTAAAGTACCGGGTCCGTATCCGCGGCAGTATTGGCCACCCCGGAGAGGAGCTTATGGTGGATAACCCCACGGAATACCCCGACGAGGGCCGCATTGAAGGGACGGAGGAACCCTACATACGGGCCGCCATTATCACCCCCACATCCTACCTGGGAAACATCATGACCCTCTGTATGGAGAAGCGGGGCGTACAAACCAACATGACCTACCTGGACGAAAAGCGGGTAGAGATGGTTTACGACATGCCCCTTTCGGAGGTGCTCTTTGATTTCTACGACCGCCTTAAGAGCATCAGCCGGGGCTACGCCTCCTTCGATTACGATATCACCGATTACAAGCCCACAGAATTAGTGAAGCTGGACATACTGCTCAACGGCAAAGGGGTGGACGCCCTGTCTCAACTGGTCTTTAAGGGCAACGCCTACGATAGGGCAAAGGTGGTCTGCGAACGGCTCCGGGACGAAATAACCCGGCAGCAGTTCAAGATAGCCATCCAGGGTTCCATCGGCAGCCAGATCATCGCCCGGGAAACGGTGAACGCCCTGCGCAAGGACGTATTGGCAAAATGCTACGGCGGGGACATTTCCCGCAAACGGAAACTGTTGGAGAAGCAGAAGGAAGGGAAGAAGCGCATGAAGATGGTGGGGGATGTAGAACTGCCCCAGAGCGCCTTTCTGGCGGTGCTGAAGACCAAGGACGCGTAGGAACCCGTATGACGAAAAGCCGTTATTATTGAATACGGCTATTGAAAACAGGTAAAAATAGTATATAATAAGTGTATGAATTTTAACAGTATTCCCGAAAGATATCTGGACGATATTAAGAAAGCCACAAACTTACTCAAGAATGAAGGATGTAAGTCCGTCTTTCTTTTTGGTTCCATGGTTACCGGGAAAATTCATGAAAATTCTGATATAGATATTGGGATTAAAGGGCTTCCCCCGGAATTTTTTTTTAAGGCATATTCAAAATTATATATGAATTTGAGCAATGAAATAGATCTGGTCGATTTTGATATGGACAATGAATTCTATAATCTCTTGGAAAGACTGGGCGAGGTAGTTGAAATTGAATAATGTACTTAAAGAAAAAATAGAGCACGAGATTTCTCGTATTAATAAATTATTTGACAAGACAAAACCATTAGTGGATTTATGTAAAATCAAGGAACCGGATTACATTGAGGCATCCGCAGCAGCGCTGTTTTTGCATTCTCTATATAATGGGATTGAAAGTATTATTTTACTTATATTAAAAAATATTGGAGAGCCTATTCCGAATGATTTTCAATGGCATAAGACATTATTTGAAAAGACATACGAACAGAATGCTAAGAGAACAAAAATATTCACTAATGATTATAAAGAACAATTGGAAGAGTATTTGTCATTTAGACATTTTATAAGGCATTCTTATGGTTCGGAAATTGAATGGAGCCGATTAAAGCCATTAATAAACTATTCCGAAGAATTATGGAAGAAAGTAAAAGATGATTTTGAACAGTTTATAAAAAACAATTAAACGGCAAAGGGGTAGACGCCCTGTCCCAACTGGTCTTTAAGGGCAACGCCTACGATAGGGCCAAGGTGGTCTGCGAACGGCTCCGGGACGAAATAACCCGCCAGCAGTTCAGGATAGCTGAAGACCAAGGACGCGTAGGAACCCGGTAATCACGTCTTGATTTGTGGGTGGGGTTTCCGGAATTTTGCTAGCGGTTCTTGGCGGCCCGTTTCCGCTTAGGTTTTCCAATCAGTTTTTCCTTGAGCTGTTCCAGGGACTCGCACTGGTCTATAAGTGCAAGGAATTGTTCCTTCTCTTCCGCCTTAATTTTGGCTTCCAATCTAGGGATGGCACCCAGTTCCGTAAAAAGTCTGTCAATAGTTGCGTCGCCTTGCATACCTAGTACCTCCTTGACCTGTCGTTCGTTGGCTAGAGCCAGCATGTATAGAAAAGCGTCTTTTGGGGCTCCCTCTGGCGTTTTTTTGGTCGCATCTATGATGCCCCTTGTGCTGCTTATGCTCAAGCCGGGCCCCACACCGGTTAGCCATCTGGCTTCCGTCTTAGGCAGCTTTTTCTGGTTGATAATCTGCATGGGCATTAGCCTGCCTTCAATTAGTGTAATCCCCGGCCATTTTTCCGTCAACGTATACTGATACACTTCCCGCAGATGTTTCTTCAACTCCCGGGGTTCCTGGGATGTCACAAAGCTGATAGTTACATCCTGGATATTGCCGCTTTCCGGCGGAGTACAATACAGGTAGACATAAGCCATCACCTTGTTAAAAGCCGCCACCATCAGAGAATCCTCCGGACCTTTAAATTCGACCAGGTTCCGGCCTCTGAATATGGAGGCAATTTTTTTGTCTATGACCACGTTCCGCTTTTTCTTGATGATGACCATATCGATCCTGAGCGGTTCCCGGGTAAGCTGGTGTTCAATGGTGAACTCCAGAACATCCCGATAGTCTATCAGCTCCAGCCGGATCGCATCGTAGAAAGCCGTGTGCCACGTAATTCGTTCTCGTTTTTTCCTCATCACGGGCTCTCCCCCTTTGGGAGCCCTAATGCGCTATTCCCGGGATTTTGCTTTAGTGAGCCGCGAAAAACTTCAGAAATATGCTGCTGCCGGTGTCTATACCCCCCCCTACCCGTAGTGTTGTTCCTTGGAATGGTACGCTAAAATAGGGGTACTTTTTGGCGTGTCTATAACGAATAGCGAGTTTTTACCATTTTTTTATGAAATATGGACAATTGCTGGGTAATGTATTAAACTGAAAGGAGACTGTCTGCGTAATAATTCATCCTTTGCTTTTCCGGTTTGTCGTTACCATCATAGTCAAAAAATATACGGCGTATGTCGTGATTAGAATGTTTCTTAGGAGTATAGCATGTTGAAAAAGAGCTTAAAGTTCCTGGCCGCGGGCATTATGGCCGCAGCCCTGGTTACCGCCTGTTCGGCAATCTTTGACGCCGATGAAGACCCGGTGGAATATGACGCCCAGGGGCGGAGGTTGGTTACAGTTTCTGTTGCCCTTCCGGGTGACGATGCCGTGGCTAGAGCGGTAACCAAGGATGTAGCAGCGGCTAACATTGATTTCTATGAGGTGGTGTTTCGGCAAGTAAGTGGTACACTTCCAGCTGGTCTATTCACTGCTACCAATGTTTACTATTCTGCAACCGGCTACAAGGGCGCAGGTAAGGAGCTTATCCTCAAAATAGCGCCTGGTAATTATTATGCCGTTCTATTTGCCGGGAAGAAATTGGATGGGGACAACGCGGTACTTCTAGCCACCGATATTTCAAAAGTTGCCGGTAGCGCTCTAACTGGCCAAAGTGTTCCTGCTTATAAAATAGACAGTGACGGAAAAACTTATGCACTAGACAATACCGGAGCAGCAATCGTAGCAGCCGGGTCTCCAATTAGTTTTACTTTAAAAGAACTTGAGTTAGGGGCCTTTACCGTATTGTCGGGTACCACCACAAAACTTTCTTTTACCGGTTCCGGTGTAGGTTATACTCAGAAAACAATAGCCGGCTCACCTGCGTATCCTTATTGGAGTTTTGACCTCGGGGATGGGTTAATAACTGCTGCTGCTAAGTTTATTACTACAACAGCTAATGTATTTCCAGCATATACGTATAATGCTGGTACGGGTACCGCAGGAGCCTATCCAGCCATAGGAGCAGTTACGTCCGGTGATATTGTGGTTGATAGTGTTGGAACAACGGTTAAGGATGCCTCAGGCAATGAGTTCGATGGGATTCCCCTTGCACTGATCGGGCCTACTTTTAGCAGCACTGCTAGTCCTGTAGCTGGTGGTGATTTGGAGTTTTCATTTGTTGTGCCAGAATCCCCCGGGGTTACAAAACTTGGTTTTGATGTATCGGTATTAGCCTACACAAGTACAAGTGCAACGGACGTTGGTTATAGAAACGCTGACAGCACGGTAAAAGCTATTACCTGGCATGTCAGGAATGGTCTTGATAACCTTAAACTTGATACAGGCGCTAAAACGGCGGATAACAGTGGTGCTGGTATTTTGATAGCCGCTGGGGTTACTGCGGCAACGTTGGTATCAGTTCACGTTGGGTCCAGTTTTTAAGGATTATTCTTTTCAAGGAATCGTATGAATCGTTTAAAACGGTTTATCATCCTATTAATTGGCGTCGCAGGGCTTTCTTCCTGCGGCGCTGTTTCTACGGGATTTCTATACCCCGATGAACCAGGGTTTTTAAAGGCGGAACCTTCCCGCATTATATACAGTATTCAAAGTAATTTTATTAAAGAACGGGACCTTACCGTATTTTTGTACAAAACGGATGGCGGTCTTTCCATGGTTCCCATTGAGGACGTGACTACCAAAATAAGAGGAATGGCGCTGGATTTTTACAGCTTTGGGGAGGAAGATCCCGGAACCTGGGAGATTGGCGTAAGTTACGCGGACCTGGAACCTACGGAGTATACGATAACCGTATTAAACGCCAAAGAAGAAGCGTATTATAATAATGATGGTCCCGGTACCGGTATTGGAATCATCATCACCGGTCCTTAGAGCATTGGGATTGTGAAACAAATCATCTGCGCATTCATCCTGTTTTTCTCTTCCGCCCTGGTTTTTTCCCAGACCAGGATAGGCGCCGCGGTGTTTATTGATATTGCCGGCGGGACTGCGGAGGAGCAGCGTTTCTTTGATCAGAACCTGCGGATGGAAGTTATCGCCGCGGGGTATACCATAACTGAGGATATACTCGAAGCGGATTATGCCCTAATCTGTTCCATCAATACTACTGCAAGAAGCCCCGGCCGCGTATTGGAGCTTACCCTTTTTGATGTGGAGGACGAAATTGATATTGTCTCCACCGAGTTACCCTTTGCCGTAAAAGAAGATACCTATGAAACGCTCCAGCCGGTTCTGCGGTCCGTGTTTGCCAGCGCGCCCTTAAAAGAGGTAAGCACGGAACTCCAAATAGTACAGGTGGAAAAAATCCGGAGCCTTCAGAACCGTTTAATGCGGACCCCCCCTGACGCATGGAAACACCGGTGGATATTTCTGAATGCCAGGGCCGGTATTTCATCCCGTTTTTATACGGCCATTGATGACTCTATGCCCAGCACGTCCGGCATCACCTACGATATAGGGGTTGAGCCGGAGTTTCATGTTCTCACTTTTCTTGCGCTCCAACTGGGCTTGAACCTTGCCCTGGACCGGGCGGAATATCAACGTTCCCCGGGTAACCCCACATCTATTGTGTATTCCACCTCTATTCTGAGTGTTCCGTTTACGGTTAAATATATTTTTGATCTGTCCGATAGTTTTACCCTGGGACCCTATGTCGGGGGATATGCGACTTTCCCCCTTTTAGGGGCATCCACGCCGCCGCCGGTTGGCATCCTTGCGGGGCTGGACTTTGGGGTAAAGACGGGGGTAGGAGTTTTATTGTTCGATCTCCGCTATTCCGCGGACCTGGGAAATACCGTTGTTTCTGAGAGTACCATTCCCCTTTCCTATAACCGGATGTTTATTACCCTCTCCGCTGGATACCGGTTTGGTTTTTTAAAGCGTTCACGAGAAAAGACTTAAGAACCGCCGGTTTTCTGCCGATACTGTGTAAGGAAAATCCTGTATGAAACGAAACGCCGGCTTTTTGTTCCTCCTCTTGATTTTTACCGCCCTGGCGGGGATCCAGCGCGGGGCAGCCCAGGTTCACCGGTCTTCCCTGGAACAGGGGATCAGCCTCTACCGGGCGGGACAATGGTCCGAAGCGGTGCCGGTACTGCGCCGGTCCCAGATGGAAGCGGCCAATCGCGGGCAGCTCGCGGAGTCTTTGTACTGGCTGTCCCTGGCGGAATTTTCCCTGGGCGAATATGCCGCCACACTCCGGGACATAAACGAGTTGCAGCGCATTGCCCCGGCGGGGCTGCGGATAGATACTGTTTTATACTACAAGGGCCGCGCCCTCTACTATTTGAACCGCTATGATGAAGCCCTGGGTATGTTCAGGGTCTATAATGATTATATAAACCGCTCTAAGCGTAATACCCCCGCGGTGGTGTCTCAAAAATCGATACTTGCCTATTGGATGGGGGAATGCCTTTACGCCCTGGGGCAGCAGGATCTGGCGGCGGTGCAGTTTGCCCGGGTGGTCAATGCCCGTCCCCGGAGCGAAAAGAACGAGGCCGCCGCCTACCGTTTGGCTATAATCCGGCAGAACAAAATTCAGGGTGAAATCCTGGACATGCTGAACTGGAGCTACGCCGAATACCTCCGAATCGTAGAGGAATACCAGCAGCGGGAAAAGGCCTATGACGAAACCATCAACGCCTACCGGAAACAGGTTGACGGGATGCTCGCCCAAACCGCCGCTAAACCGATACCGGCGCCGATACCGGAACCGGAAACCGAAAGGGCCAGGTACGAACGGCTCCTGGCGGAGTCGGAAGCGCAGAAACAAGCCCTGGAGATCAAGCTGCGGGAAGTGGAAAGTACCATCTACCTGGACCCAGGCCCGGACCCTAATATTCAACGTATCCGCGAGTTAAAGGCCTCGGCGGAGAAGCTTCGCAGCGAATTCTGATGCGGTAATTGCTGCTTTTATTGGTTTTTTATTTCCCCTATGCTATAATTATACGGTGAGAATCAAAAAAGAATCCGTTGGTTCTATGGGTGGCTTTATGAAAAATACACTCAAACCGCAAATATGTTTTTTAATATGTGTTATCCTCCTGGTTTTAAGCCCCTGCTTGTATGCCCAAAATGCCGCTGAAATTGATATAATCCTCGAAACTCCGGAGGTAAATCTCTCCCAGGCGACCCGTTTTGTGCTGACCGCGTCGGAGGCCCTTCCCGAAATGGTTGATCCCCGGTCCGGTGAGTCCGCTGCCTTTGCTGCTGCCCTGGCAAATGGCTGGCTTCCCAAGGGGGCATCGGCGGATAGGCCTATCAAACTGGGGGAACTATCCTTCCTTATCATGAAAGCCTTCAATATGAAAGGGAATCTTTTGTATGCCCTTTTCCCGGGGCCCCGCTACAGTTACCGGGAATTGCAGTACCAGCGGATCCTTCCGGAACCCGGCGATCCCCGAATGCGGGTAAATGGAGTGCAGTTCCTGCAGATAGTGGAGCGGGTACTCCATTCCCTTGAAATCGGCGGGAAAACGGCCTATGAAGCGGAGACCGAGCGGATTAGGACGGAAACAAGGGCGGAGGGGCGGGCTTTAAACCGAAGGGTGGAGATTACCCTTTTAAATCAGGATTGAGGGAACGGTTTGTGTAAAAAAATTGGGTTTCTGTATCTGATAATGCTCCTCCCGTTTTCTGTGGCCTTTGCCGCAGACTTTGGGGTGGTATTCGGCGGGACGCCGGGATACGATTCCACCACGGACCCGGGCTTTGTGCTTACCGGGAACGTACACCCCTGGGTTTCGGCGATTTTGAGTCCCACCGTAAATCTTTATGTGTCCGCCGCCTTGAGTTTGAGCTATGAACATGAGGACCCGCAGCCCTTCCTGCCGGAACTGGACCGCACGGAACTGGTCTGGCAGCCCGCTCCCGCCGCGCTCGTGCAGTTTGGGCGGCAGCGTTTTTGGGACAGCGCCGGTCTTATCGCTACGGGGCTTTTTGACGGGGCCCGTGTTTCCCGGGGCTATGAGAAGGCCCGTTTTTCCCTGGGGGCTTTCTATACCGGATTGCTGTACAAGGAAACGGTGGAGATCCTCATGACCGGTCCGGACCGATCCGACTATACTGAAAAATTCAGCTATGACGATCCTGCAAACTATTTTGCTTCCCGCCGGGTGGTAGTTCCCCTGTCGGTGGAGTTTCCCGATCTGACCCTCCGGTCTTCCCTGAACCTGAATGTGATAGGTCAATTTGATGTGAATACCCGGGATGGGGAAGGGAATACCCTCCACAGCCAATATCTTGAGATCCACTATTTAGCGGAACCCTGGGAACCGCTGCACATTAGTATTGCTGCGGCAACGGGGCTGGCGGAGGATCCGGATCTGCGGCTGGGCTTGGCCGCCTCTGCGGGGGCGGATTGGGAGCTTCCCACGGCAGTACCGGACTCCCTTTCCTTGCAGTTCCGCTGGTCGAGCGGAAGGGTTAACGATACCATGGGAGCTTTTTCCCCCATAAACAGCATCAGCCCGGGGGAAATATTCACCCCCCGTTTCTCGGCCCTGATGTATGGCAAGACAGCCTATACGGTGCGGCCCCATAAAACCCTGAGCGCTACGGCGGGGGCGGGTTATTTTATCAGGACCGATACGGAGACCCTGGGGGACCCGGAGTTTGATCCGAACACCGGTGCAGATTCCCGGCGGCTTCTGGGCGGGGAAATGTACGGTTTCCTGGTTTGGGCGCCCGATGCGGTAATCAGAATAACGGCGCTTGCGGGCGCCTTCTTTCCGGGATGGGGAGACGTCTTTGTTTCCGGCGCAGCTATCAGGTGGAAGACTTCTTTGGGGCTGATGGTTTCGTTTTGAAGTATGAAAGAATATGATACGGGGTATAGTATGAAACGATATGTGGCGTTCTGTTTGTTTGTCTGTGGCTTACAGGTTTTACCGGCCCAGACTCTGGCGGTGATACTGGACGTGAGCGGAAATGTAGAAATTAAGGCGCCCGGGGCGGAATGGGTTCCCGCGGTGGTTGGGCAGCAGCTGGAAAATACCGCGATGATTTCCACGACCTTTAAAAGTACCGCCCGGATATCCCTGGGGAATTCGGTGTTAACCGTACGCCCCTTAACCCGGGTAACCCTGGAAGAACTGCGGGAAGATACGGGGAATGAACGGGCCGCCCTGCACCTGCAAACCGGACGGATACGGGCGGATGTAACTCCCCCCTCGGGAGGCAAAACCGATTTTACCGTGCGCAGCCCTATAGCCACCGCATCGGTGCGGGGAACCTCCTTTGAGTTTGACGGAAGACGGCTTGCGGTAGCCGAAGGGCGGGTACGCCTTTCCGGCCGGGACCGTACCGGGGTGTATGTAAGCGCCGGGCATGAGGTTATTACGAACACGGCCACCGGGAGAACCCCCATTGCCGCGGAAGCAGCCCAGGAAGTATTATCGCCGGCTTTACCGGCGGGAATAGACCGCGCAGCTTCTCCCTCCGCGGTGAATGTGCCGGCAGCGCCGGAGTTTGATGTGGGGACCATATGGCAGTAATCATGAAGGGAGCTTGGAAATACTTGGGATTGTTTTTTGGGGCTTTCCTCGTACTAAGCTCCTGTGATTATATTCTGGGGCCGGATGTACCGGTGGGGGAAGAAAATCTCACGGTTACCGTGGGCGGAGGCTTTAGCCGGGCGCTTTCCTCCGATGTTACCGGTACGTTCTGGTACACCTTTACTTTTACCGGACCGGACCAATTAATTACGAAAGAGCTTGAGCCGGGGGTGGAATCCTTCAGGGTGTCCGCAAGCCTGGGCGAATGGACCATCAACGCCGAAGCCTATATGGATGCTGAAAAAACTATCCATGTGGGAACCGGGAGTATAGTATCCTATAGGGTTATTGCGGGCTTAAATTCGGTGAAGGTCCCCATGACGGAGACCGAAGAATATACCGCCAAGGTTATAACCGGGTTTAGCCTTGGGATTCCCGGGGAGCTGGTGGTTATAAGTGAAGATACCCACAGTATTACGGTCACGGTACCCTTCGGTACCGATATTACCGGCCTTAATCCGGTGGTAACCCATACCGGATTAGGGTACGCCCCGGCGGGTAATCGGGACTTTACCAATCCGGTTACCTACACGGTCAGTTCGGCGGATGGTTTAAGCCGGGAATACAGGGTAACCGTTGCTTTTACTGCCGCGGATTTTGTGGCGATGAAATGGCTGACCGGGACGATTACGCCGGCGATTACGAACAGTTCCGGTCTTACCCTGGAAACTGGCTTGAAGGTAAGAGCTTTCAGCGATCCTGCCTATAATAATCCGATTATTACCGATCCGCCCACGGTTACGGTAAGCGGTGGCAGCTGGGCTCTGAAAGTTCCGGTTAGCGTAACCGATGTCTATTTCAAGCTGGAGCAAAACTTGATCGGTTGGGTTTACAGCGGTGCGGCAACAGCATCGGGTATCTCCACCCCCATCCCGGATGAAGGACAAACCGGGATAGGTCTTACCATGACCATTCCTGCCCCGGTGGCGCATCGGGCAGTAGGAAACGGTTTTTATTATTCCACCCTTCAGGATGCGATAAATGATTCTTCCAATACCGCATCCGTAACTAACCCGGATACTATAACACTGCTTAATACTATATTTATTGGCGGAACGCCCGTGCCTCCGAACGTGAGCGAACCGCCGCTAATAATCCCTGCCGGGAAACATGTAAAACTTATTCACAACGGATCGCCGCTAAGTATAACGCGAAACGCAGACAGTCTACCTAGTCTTATTACGGTGGAAGACGGCGGATCGCTGGAAGTGGGGGACACCGGTGATACTGTAACTGCATACATTACCATTGACGGTAATAGAAGTAACTATATTGCGAATGCAGCTCTGATTACCGTAAACGGAATATTCAAGATGAGCGGTGGTGACATCACTGGGAATGCTGGTCCTTGGGACGGCGGCGGGGTGTTTGTTGATTATGGAGGCAGCTTTGAAATGAGCGGCGGTACCATCACTGGGAATACTGCCGGCGCCGGCGGTGGGGTGTATGTTAACGGCGGCAACTTTGCGATGAGCGGCGGTACCATCACTGGGAATACTACCGACCAGGGTGGGGGGGTATTTGTAGTACAAGGTACGTTTACTATGTCGGGTACAGCGGTAGTTGATGCCGCTGCCGGTAATGAAGTATTTCTTATGAACGGTAATAGGATCGCCATCAGCGGAAATTTGACCGCCAATCCTGCGGCGAAGATTATCTATGCAACAGCAGCAACACCGCCTTCGTTTGGAACACAGCTTCTCGACGGGAGTTCAGGGGATATTGCGGCTAATTATGCAAAGTTCCTGTACAACACGGATCCTCCGGGCAGGATAGATAATTTAGGGAAATATTGCAGCGGTTATAGCCTTGGTACTCCATCGCCTGATTTAAAATCATACTTTGGTATCCTAACATCCGGCACGGCTGGTGTAACGGAGGTATTTAATGCTCTGCACTCCCTTATTGCCGCGCCACAGGGAGGCGATAATTTTGCCTCAATTATACAGTTAGGCGACTATATCGACCTGCCTTCATTGACCATTGATAGCACTCCGATATCCGACATGCCGGTAACCGGCGGCCAACTTCTGCGGCTTATTGTGGTAGGTATCAATTCATTCAAGGCCAATGGTTTGTATACCGGAGTCCCGAACGCCCCCAACCATGTGGTGTTCCAGTTCCAGAATATGCCGGTTACGCACCGGATGCATAGTTCCAATGTCAACACAATGGGGTATGAGGATAGCGAAATGCGTACCTACCTTACCAATTCCTTCCTTCCTGGTCTGAAAACCGCCATTGGTCTTACCGATGATACAATACTCTGGGCGCCCACGCGCTACGCGGCAAATAAAGGAAGCGGTGCGGATGGTACGCAGACGATTATGGATAAGCTCTGGCTCCCCACCGAAAGGGAGATGTTTGGCAGCAACACGTATTCATCAACAGTGTATGAAACTGCAGCGAATCAGGCGCGGCTTGAATACTACGTAGATAATACGAAGCGTGCAAAATACGACAGCACCAATACTGTCTCCTGGTACTGGTTAGCTTCCCCCCATCGTGGGGCTGTCTTCGATTTCTGTGTTAGCTCCAACCCTATTGGTGCCAACGTCCACTATGCGGGTACAGTGGGTGGCTGCGCCCCCGCTTTCTGTGTGCAGTAGTCCCC